>CAWUKP010000001.1:0-32725 GCA_963922975.1 uncultured Spongiivirga sp.
GAATCTCTGAAGTGGATTCCAATAATTCTATGGTCATCTCCGAACTCCCTGCAATATGATACACCTCAGGATCAACTTCCACCTGAAGGTTCACATACTTCACATCGTAATTTTTAGGGCTGGCAAAAGAAGTGGTGGCTTGCCTCTCGAACCGCTGCGCCTCTTGTTGAGCTAACTGCGGTATTTGAAGTTCTTGAGAATGCGAGGCCAGTAAGGCCAAGCAAAAAGTAAGTGGGGCAACTACCTTCTTCATGCTTAGATTTGGGACTATGAAAGTACGTCTTCTCAGAGAAGTTTCCGTATTTTTGTTGTGAAATTGCTAGCTGTTGATGCGTAGCATTTAATTCACGTTTTCTCAGTTTATTTCGTCGGTATCTATGCACACCTTCTTTCGGAAATTCAGAACACTTGGAATTGTATTACTGCTGCTTTCAGGGGTTATTATTTGGCTGTTTTACGGGGCTCTAAAACCCGAAGAAAGATTACCCATTTGGCAACCCGCGATGATCAATCAAGAGTTGGTAGATGAATCGTTGGTAGATGTCAAGAAATATCACACTATTGCTGATTTTTCATTGACCAATCAAAATGGTCAGACCATCACTCAGAAAGACTATGAAGGCAAGATCTATGTGGCCGACTTCTTTTTCACTACTTGCCCAACCATTTGCCCTATTATGACGGACAATATGTACGACCTACAAATGGAGTTTCTAGACGATGAAGAAGTCATGCTGCTTTCACATTCTGTGACGCCTACCATCGATACAGTGGCGCAGTTGAAAAAGTATGCAAATCTCAAGGGCGTGATCGACAAAAAGTGGAATTTAGTGACCGGCGATAAAAAACACATCTATGAACTCGCTCGAAAATCGTATATGGCAGTGAAGACAGACGGTGATGGCGGGCCGTATGATATGATACACACAGAAAACTTCATCTTGATCGATAAAGAGCGGAGAATTCGAGCCTATTACGACGGTACCAAAAAAGAAGAGATGGCCAAATTGATAGAGGATATTGCTATTCTAAAAAAAGAATATGCAGAATAGCCTCTTCATTCCTTTCCCCAATCTACAATTTGTTCTATTTTTGCTTCTTTAAAATCAATCTAAATAAGATACGTTGACTGTTGCCGAACTTCTTATTGGGGAAAAGGGAATCATTACGGATATTTCCTCCAATCACATTCCACTCAAATTGTTGGAAATGGGGTGCCTTCCCGGAAACGAAGTCCAAATGCTACAAAAAGCACCTTTCAACGACCCCCTTTACATCACGGTCAACGACAGTCATGTGGCCATTCGCAAGGAAACAGCCGTCCTGATTCAAATCGAGAAATTAGCGACTACATGAAGAAACAAATCAATGTGGCGCTCATTGGCAATCCGAATACTGGCAAGACTTCCGTATTCAACCATTTAACGGGACTCAACCAAAAAGTTGGGAATTACCCTGGCATTACCGTCGAGAAAAAAGAGGGTATCTGCAAGCTCTCTCGAGGGGTGAAAGCACATATTATTGATCTTCCGGGCACCTACAGTTTAAATGCTTCGTCGATGGACGAAAGCGTGGTGGTTGAATTGCTGATGAATAAGGATGATAAAGATTTTCCCGATGTGGCCGTAGTGGTAACCGACGTGGAAAATCTCAAGCGAAACCTCTTGCTATTCACCCAGATTAAAGACCTTCGAATTCCCACCATTTTGGTGATTAACATGGCTGATCGCATGCTGAAAAAAGGCATTTCTTTAGACATCGCGGCCTTGGAAGCTAATTTGAAAACGAAGATTGCTTTGATCAGCGCTAGGAAGAAACAAGGTATTGAGACCATCAAAGAATTGATCGAAGACCACGCCGCCCTGTCAACGGAACCTTGTGTGCATGTTTCCAGCATTGACAAACCCTATTTTGAAGGGCTGCAGAAGGCCTTTCCTAAACAGGATCTCTACAAATTATGGCTTGTGATTACGCAAGATGTCAATTTTGGAAGCATCGATCGCAAGCAGATTTCTGATACTTCCACCTTCAAAACAAAATCCGAGAGCGATCTGAAAAGATTGCAACAAAAGGAAACGATCAAGCGCTACCAATTCATCAATGATACCCTGAAAAAAGGATATACTGTTGACCCTTCAGCGGCAAAAGACTTTACAGGCAGACTCGATCGAATTCTAACACACAAGGTCTTTGGTTACGTCATTTTCTTCTTCATCCTGCTGACTATTTTCCAAGCCATTTTTGAATGGAGTTCGTATCCTATGGATTTCATAGATGAACAATTTGCTGCCCTGAGTGACTGGATCAAAGCCACACTCCCAGAGGGGGTTTTTACCAACCTACTAGCTGAAGGCATCGTGGCAGGTCTTGGAGGCGTTGTTATCTTCATTCCACAGATCGCTTTTCTCTTCTTATTTATCGCCGTCTTAGAAGAAAGTGGCTATATGAGTCGAGTGGTGTTTTTGATGGACCGAGGCATGCGTAGGTTTGGCCTGAGCGGAAAAAGTGTAGTTCCCTTGATTTCTGGAACAGCCTGTGCCATTCCAGCGGTGATGGCCACCCGAAACATAGAAAGTTGGAAGGAACGCCTGATTACCATTTTAGTGACGCCCTTTACCACCTGTTCAGCTAGATTGCCAGTGTATTTGATCATCATTGCTTTGGTCATTCCGGATGAGCGCTTTTTTGGAGTGAATGTTCAAGGGTTGGTCTTAATGGGGTTGTATCTATTAGGCTTCGGTATGGCTCTTTTGTCTTCCATGCTATTGACACGTCTGCTCAAGATCAAAAGCAAGAGCTACTTTGTGGTGGAAATGCCTTCATACAAACTGCCATTGTTGAAGAATGTACTATTGACCATGGTTGAGAAAACCAAAAGCTTTGTACTAGAAGCGGGAAAAATCATTCTTGCGATCTCCATTATTCTATGGGTTTTGGCCTCCTATGGCCCTGGAGACAATTTTCGAAATGCAGAACAGATTGTCAAAGAACAGACTGCCAACCAAATCGTATCCGCAGATGATTTAGACCGTAAAATTGCAGCGTATAAATTGGAGCATTCGTATATCGGTACTGCGGGTCGTGCTATTGAACCTGTGATCAAACCCTTGGGTTACGACTGGAAGATAGGCATCGGAATTATTGCCAGTTTTGCGGCACGCGAAGTGTTTGTAGGTACTTTGGCCACTATTTACAGTGTGGGAAGCGATGAAGAGGAGACCATCAAAAACCGTATGGCTGCAGAAATGAAGGATAATGGCAAGAAACAATATGACCTTCCTTCGGGCATATCCTTACTGCTATTCTATGCCTTTGCGATGCAATGTATGAGCACTTTAGCCATCGTGAAAAAAGAAACCAACAGCTGGAAATGGCCGTTGCTGCAATTGGCGGCCATGTCTGGTATTGCTTATTTGGTGGCGCTTGTGGCCTATCAACTTCTTAACTAAAACTACTCGAGGCTAGCCAGTGTTTGCCCGTACTTCTTCTTGAATACTGGTGAATTTATAAAAAGATGGTGCACTTGTGTTTCCCAATCTTGGGCAATGTTGAAGTAACTACTATTTACCTCGGCCATGATTTCATCACAATCTTTACAGGTGTGTTTGTATCCCAAAAAGTGATGTCCAAATTCGTGAAAAGCCACTACTTTGAAAATGGCGGGATCCACCATGGCCACCCAGTTGATGAGAATACTCTGTGCTTCACCTGCTTCGTTGCGATCTACTTTTCCTAGAATTAGGGCTTCTTGACGTGTTGGCAAATCATTGACTACCGCAATTCTTTTCAACTCAAAAAGCTTGTCGTGAAATTCGATGCCATACTTTTCGCAGTATGCTAAAAAGTCGTCCAACAAGGGTTGTACTCGGCCATCAATACGAACGCCCTCTTGTCCTGAACCAAAGAGCGAAAAAAGACCAAATAAGAGCAGACAGACAAAAGTCTTGTGGTTACGTGCTGTCATCTTGAAATAGTTTAGGGCCAATGGTTAGCACCAGACGATCTGGCGTTTAGCTAACGATAGAAAGATATGAAAATTGAGCCCTTAACATCTCATAAGCAGAACTTTAACATAAGTTTGATGTAAAATGTGTTAAAGCTGTGGTGAAGAACAAGGAGTGTTTTTTCTTTCGTATTTTTGCGACATGGAAATTCTTCAAACTTCCCTGGTTATACTCACATTTGCCTTAGCCCTTGGCTATTTAATAACTAAATTTCTGTGGAAACCAGCCTTCCTAAGTACCAAAAAAAGCACCAAAAAAGACTGCGGCAGTAATTGTGGTTGTAGCTAAGTAGGCCAATTCCTTATTCCTTTGTTTCGCTATTCCTGTATTTGTCAAACCAGGCGATCGTATGCGCCACCTTACTAATTAGTTGACTGGGACGGCGGGCAATGCCGTGGGACGCACCAGGTAGTTCTACTAAAACTGTTTCAATCTTTCTAAGTTTGAGCGCATGGTATAGCTGCTTTGCCTCACTAGGCGGTGTACGCAAGTCGTTCATACCCACCATCACCATCGTAGGCGTTTCTACATTCCCCACCAGAGAGATCGGAGAAAATTTCCAATAGCCTTCAAAATTTTCCCAGGGCTGCCCAGGGTATCTGCTATTCGCATAGCCGTAATAATTATCCGCTACCAACGTCTTACTGATCCAGTTCATCACGGGTTTAGCTACCACCGCCGCCCTAAATCGATTGGTCTTTCCGATGATCCACGCCGTCATGATGCCTCCGGCACTTCCACCTGTTACATATAAGTTGTCTGCATCGATGATTCCCTTTTGTAAAAGATGTTCGACACCATCTATCACATCGTTGTAATCCTCTCCAGGATAGTTATTGTACAATAAGTTTCCAAATTCCTCGCCATAGCTCGTACTGCCACGAGGATTCGGATAAAAAACCAGATATCCTGCAGCTGCGTAGAGTTGAATTTCTGCGGAGAATCGATCGCCGTAGTTGAGGATAGGCCCACCGTGATTCTCAATCAAGAGAGGATACTTCTTTCCTTCTTCATACGCAGGTGGCTTCACGATCCAACCCTGAATATCTCTTCCATCTACAGACGATTTGTACCATACTTCCTCTACTTTCCCCAGTTCGCGATACGGTAATAGGTCTTTATTGAGCTTCGTTATAAGCCTAGGACTGGACTGTTTCCGACTAAAAACCGCCACTTCAGCAGGATAAGATGGTCTTGAATGTGTGTAGGCAAAATTTCCTTGACTGTTCACGCTGAAAGACCCGCCTGGATAGGGTCTTCCCAGAGAAGTACCTCCCAAATCGTCAGCGAGCTTTGTCACTTTTCCATTAAGGGAAATGTGTGCAATTTTCGTGTTTCCCTTATCGTCATAGGTGAAGTAAAGCCCTTTATTATTTGCATCCCAAACAGGATTGCTGATACTTCGGTCGAGAGGCGTAGAGAGTGTTCTTTTTCCACTGCCGTCAATATTCATTACGTGCAATTGCCGCACTTGGTAGGCCTGCACTTTATCTTGGTATCCCAAAAAAGCAATCATTTTACCGTTTGGAGCTACCACCGGATGGTAATCTGGTCCTTCTTGCTTGGTAAGTGCGCTGATCTCTTGCGTAAGCACGTTTACCTTGTAAATTTCACTATTGCGGAAGCGATATTCCCAATCTTCTACCCTATTCGCCGAGAAATAAATATGCTGCCCGTCAGGTGACCATGATAATTGTCCGCGATGGTTCCAATCACCCGAAGTAATTTGTCGAGGCGCTCCACCTTCCGCAGGCACTACAAAAATATGATTGAACCCTGGCTTGATATAACCCGCACCGTCTGCTTCATGCTTCAACCGATCTGTAATGCGAGGAGCTTCGGCCCATTTCGCATCTTTCGGTTTTTTAGGTGCTTTCACAATGACAGGGGCCTTCGCGCTAACCTTCATGGAAAAAGCCAGCCACTTCCCATCGGGAGACCAAGTAAGACTGCTTGGAGAGGCCTCCAACTGGGTAAGTTTGGCGAGTGCTCCTGTCTGTTTCCAGAACACAAAAATCTCTGATCCCTCGTCGGTACTGCTCGTAAAAGCAATGCGATCGCCAGTAGGCGACCATCTAGGGGAAGATTCATTTTGATCTCGCGATGTCAATTTATGATGACCACTACCATCGGTATTGACAATCCATAAGTTCCCCTTGGCCTTGTCGGTCATGATATCGAAGCCATTACGCTTGTAGACTACCTGCTTTCCATCCGAAGAAATTTGGGGGTCTGAAGCATACTCCAGCTGAAAAATATCAAGGTCTTGTAAGGGTTTCTTTTGGGCATAAAGGAAATTCAAACTGCTCAACACAGTGACAAAAAGAAGGGAAATGTATTTCATGGTACTTTAGGTATTCAGATCCACACTAAAGTACAATTTATACGGCAAAAGAGAACTACCCTAGTCCCACGTCTAAGGTCATCATGACAATAAATCCTGCTATGAATCCTAAGGTGGCAATGTCTGTATATTTATCGCGTTGGGTTTCAGGAATTACCTCTTCGACTACAACAAAAATCATAGCGCCAGCTGCAAAAGCCAAAGCATATGGGAGGATCGGTGTAAAGAAGGTGACAGCCAATGCGCCCATGACCCCAGCAACAGGTTCTACAATAGCTGACATTTGTCCATACCAAAAACTCTTTCTTCGGCTCACGCCATGCCGTCGTAAGGGCATGGAAACAGCAATTCCTTCAGGAAAGTTTTGAATGCCTATACCTAGGGCCAATGCAACCGCTCCACCAATGGTAGCTTCTGGAATTCCAGCCGCAACACCACCAAATAAAACTCCTACGGCAAGGCCTTCTGGGATGTTGTGCAAGGTAATGGCCAGCACCAATAAGGTAGTTCTTCGCCATGGTGTTTTAATACCTTCCTTTTCATCTTCTTTGAAATTGATATGCAAGTGTGGAAGAACTTTATCTAACCCAAACAAAAAGAGTGCTCCCAAGGCAAAACCCACCACCGATGGAATTACCTTCACAAAACCTTCTCCAGGACTCATTTCAATACCCGGTGCCAGCAGACTCCAAAAGCTTGCAGCCACCATGACCCCACCGGTAAACCCTAACATTCCATCTAAGAGGGCGCGATTCATTGATTTAAAGAAGAAGACCAAAGAGGCTCCTAGAGCGGTAACAATCCAAGTGAATAAAGTGGCATAGAAGGCCCCGAGAACGGGATTGATACTTTCGAAATAGGCGAGTATTTCATTCATAAACTAACGAGTTTCGATATAAATGTTAGTGGCGATTTGTTGGCTCACACGAATTTCCTTCTTACGAACGCGAATCAGCATGGATTCGTCGAATGGTTCCTTATCAATCACCTCTATCTTTTCTCCAAGGGCAATACCGTGCTTGTTGAGATATTTCAAAAAGTTGGCATCTGAGTCCTTGACCCCTACACAAATCGCACGGTCACCTGCTTTTAAAACTGAAAGCAATCGATGGTCGCGCACTGGAATATTTCCTTCCTTGTCGGGAATGGGGTCTCCATGAGGGTCCACTTTGGGATTTCCTAAAAAGTCGTCAAGCTGCTCTACTAGCTTGGGTGACTTGATATGCTCTAATTGTTCAGCTACCTCGTGTACCTCATCCCAAGAGAAATTCAACTTCTCCACTAAAAAGAGCTCCCACAACCGATGTTTTCGGATGATATTGACCGCAATCTGACGCCCTTTCTTGCTCAGTCGAGCTCCTTGATAAGGCACATAGGTCAACAATCCTTTATCAGATAGTTTCTTCACCATATCCGTAACCGAAGAAGCCTTAGTCTCCAAGCGATGCGCAATGGCATTGGTAGCCACCATGGCGTCAGCCTCTGGTGCCAGATGAAAAATGGCCTTCAAATAATTCTCCTCAGATAGCGTCATCAATGTTGCTGTAGATTTTACAAAACTAGAGAAATTTTATGAGGATAAATTAATTTTTAGACAAGACTAAAAATTAATTGTAAATTTGTCTAAAATTATATGAGTTGTGAAGTGGTTTTTTTGCCTGTTGCCCCTACAAATGCTGGCTCAGGGAATCCTTACTGGTGAAGTGACGGCTGATGGTAATCCGCTACCTTATGCCAATGTGGTGTTGCTGAACACCTCAAAAGGTACTCAAACTGACGAACAAGGTCAATTCCGTCTGGAAGACGTCTCATCAGGAAGTTATACACTTGTTGTCTCCTTCACCGGATATCGTACGGAACGTCTTCAAATTGACGTTTCTTCAGAAACACTTTTACCCCTAAAAATTGAACTTTTCCCCGATAATTCGTTGGAAGAAGTAGTGGTGTCCGGCACGCTCAAACCCATGACCCGGAGCAACAGTCCCGTTCCTGTAGAGGTGTATGCTCCTTCTTTCTTCAGAAAAAACCCAACAGCCAATATTTTTGAAGGACTCCAGAATGTAAATGGAGTACGACCCCAGTTGAATTGTAATGTCTGTAATACTGGAGATATTCATATCAATGGTCTTGAAGGTCCTTACACGATGGTTTTGATCGATGGTATGCCCATTGTTAGTGGACTTTCTACGGTGTACGGATTGTCGGGAATCCCCAATTCCTTGTTAGAACGCGTGGAAGTAGTCAAAGGACCTGCCTCTTCATTGTATGGTAGTGAAGCGGTTGGTGGGTTGATCAACATTATCACCAAATCTCCTGAAAATACTCCATTGGTCTTCGCAGATGCTTGGGGGACTTCTTGGGGCGAATACAATTTAGATGCGGGCTTCAAAACAAATCTCAATGCCCAGACTTCGATGTTATTTGGAGCGAATTATTTCAACTACAGCAATCCGATTGACAATAATGAAGATAACTTCACTGATGTCACTTTACAAGACCGTTTATCGATATTCTCAAAAATAAACGTACAGCGACCTAACAGTCGGGTTTTCACATTGGCAGGTCGTTTTTTTTACGAAGATCGATGGGGAGGAGAGATGCAATGGAATCCTTCCTTTCGTGGAGGCACAGAAGTGTATGGTGAAAGTATTTACACCACACGTTGGGAATTGCTAGGAAGTTATCAACTGCCTTTTGAAGAAGATGTTATGTTCAGTTTTTCGTATACAGATCACGATCAAAACTCTGTGTATGGCGATACGCCCTATCTGGCTAAACAGCGTATCGGTTTTGGGCAACTGCACTGGAATACCTCTTTTGGAAACCACGACCTTTTATTAGGCTTGGCACTACGCTACAACTTTTATGACGATGATACTCCCGCAACCGCAAATTTAAGCGGTAACAAAGCGGACGAGGTGCTCATCCCCAGCCTTTTTGTCCAAGATGAAATACGAATTGCAGATCAACATACATTGTTGATGGGGCTACGTTACGACCGCGACCCACGCCACGGCAATATTTTCACACCGCGCCTCGCCTATCGTTGGAAATTCTCTGAGTATGACTCCTTCCGCCTCAATGCAGGTACTGGATTTCGCGTGGTGAACCTCTTTACTGAAGATCATGCCGCCCTAACTGGAGCACGCAATGTTGTCATTGAAGAAAATCTAGAACCCGAGCGTTCCCTGAATGTCAACGTGAATTACCTTAAGAAAATGGTCACTCGTAGGGGCGCATTCATCGGTATTGACGCTTCTGCGTGGTATACCTATTTCACCAATGCCATCATTCCAGATTACGATACCAACCCCAACGAAATCCGATACCGTAACCTGGAAGGCAATTCTGTTTCAACGGGTATCAGTACGAATGTGGATCTAACACTCCCTAGCGGTTTGAAGTTCTTATTAGGTGCTACTTTCATGGACGTAACTAATACCCAGCAAGGATTTCGGCAGCGTCAATTGCTTACAGAACGTTTTACGGGTACTTGGTCTGTTTCCTACAGCATTCCCGAATGGAAACTTACTGCAGATTACACTGGCAATATATACGGCCCGATGCGTTTACCACTGTTAGGCGAATTAGATCCACGACGTGAATTTTCACCTACATGGAGCATTCAAAATATTCAATTCACCTATGGCGGGTTTGAAGGTGTAGAAGTGTATGGTGGCGTCAAGAATCTTTTAAACTGGACCCCAAATCGTGGAAATCCGTTTCTCATCGCAAGAGCTGATGATCCGTTTGACCAAAATGTTACCTTTGATTCCGCAGGAAATCCAGTAGCCACAGCAAATAATCCCTACGCCTTGACCTTTGATCCTACCTATGTTTACGGTCCGAATCAAGGGATTAGAGGTTTCATAGGTCTGCGATATCGAATGTAGTATATGTTCAAACGAATCATTTGCATACTAGCCTTCTGTTCTAGCTTTAGTGCTGTTGCCCAACTTCAAATACGCACTTTTGAAGAAGTAGAAACCCTTTGGAATGAAAGTCCCAAACCCATCGTAGTATTCATTGAGACCAAGTGGTGCAAGTATTGCAAAATCATGCGAAAAACCAGCTTGCAACATGAAAAGGTCGTCCGATTATTGAATGAGAACTACTACTTTGTTTCCTTAGATGCCGAATCTCAGAAAGCTATTACATTTAGTGGACGAACCTTTGATTTCATACCCAACGGTCCAAGTACTGGCATTCATGAACTAGCTTGGGAACTCGGCCAAATCGATGGAAGCCTCGGATACCCAACCCTAACCGTTTTAAATCTCGAAAAAGAAATCATTTTTCAGCGCTCCGCAACACTTCGTCCGCGAAGCCTAGAACGAATCCTCACAAAGTTGTTGGAGTAAGTTGGGGATTGGTGTATTTTTGAGTTCATGCAATACGATTACATCATCTGTGGAGCTGGCGCTGCTGGTTTGTTGTTAGCCTATCGAATGGCTCAGGATGATTTCTTTGCTAATCAGCAAATTCTACTTTTAGATAAGGAAGAGAAGAACACCAATGACCGTACTTGGTGCTTTTGGGAAGCGCCTGAGGGTGAGTGGGATTTTTTGACTCACAAAATCTGGGATTGGGCATATTTCGCATCCAAAGACTATGCTCGTGGCTTTGAACTCCAACCTTTTCAGTATAAAATGCTGCGAGGTGAAGATTTTTATCGGTTTGTAAAGAAGGAGATTGCCGAGGCAACAAATATTAGCTTTCGCCATGAAGAAATACTAGAAGCTGTTACGGAAGGCGATCAAACGCGTGTTACAACCGAACAAAAGACTTACTATTCAAAGCGTGTTTTTTCGAGTCTTTTTCATTTTGATGAAGTGAAAAAACACCCAAAATTTCCTCTTTTACAACAGCATTTTGTGGGTTGGTTCATCGAAACAAAAGAACCCGTTTTTGATAAAAACACGGTAGGTTTTATGGATTTTGACATTCCCCAAAAAGGCAATACGCGCTTTATGTATGTGCTCCCCACGAGTCCCACCGAAGCGCTGCTGGAGTATACACTCTTTTCACCTGAGATACTGAGCCAAAGCGAATACGAAGCTGGCATCAAGGCATACTTGGCAGAGAAAGGAATCTCTGAATACACCATTACAGAAACAGAAAAAGGGAACATTCCGATGACGTGCTATCCCTTTTGGAAAAAAAACACAGCCTCGCTATTGCACGTGGGTACCGCGGGAGGTTGGACCAAATCCAGTACGGGATTTACCTTCATGAACACCTTAAGGAAAACGACCCAATTGATCGATTTTTTGAAAACTGACAAGCCTTTGGATCAGTTTCACCAAAAAACACGTTTCTGGTACTATGATTTGCTATTTATCGACGTGCTTCACGCCGATAACTCTTTGGGTAGTAGACTCTTCGAGCGACTTTTTCGTCGCAATAAGACTTCAACTATTTTTAAATTTTTAGATGAAAAAAGCAGTTTGTCTCAAGAAGTTCTCTTGATGGTCACCTTACCAAATATGCTCTTTCTAAAAGCGCTTTGGAAGCGACTTTTTAGGTAGTTCGGTTCAAAAGCCAATTTCCAAACTGCTTCAGTCCTTTGCGACTGCGCTCTTCTACATCCAATCCTTCCAATACTTCGAATGCCTTATCGGTATATTCCTTGATGGCCTGTTCGGTCATAGCGGCACTCCCGGAACTTACAAAGAGCGCTTTGGCGCGTTTAATCTTGGAAGCTGGATCTACTGGTTGTGAGGCAAACAGTTCCTGCAATTCTATTCGATCTGCTTGGGTCGCCAAAGCTTCGGCCTGTAAGTATAGATAAGTCTTTTTATTTTCAATGATATCCCCACCCACTTGTTTTCCGAAGGTCTTTGGATCTCCGAAGGCATCTAAATAATCATCTTTCAATTGAAAAGCCAACCCTAGATTGATTCCAAAATCATACACCTTTTGTGCTTCTTGATCTGACGCTCCAGCGATGATGGCTCCCATTTTCATGGCTGCTGCCACCAGAACGGCCGTCTTGTACTTGATCATTTTCAAATACTCAGGGATCGTTACATCAGTACGTGTTTCAAAATCAATATCATACTGTTGCCCCTCGCAAACTTCAATCGCAGTTCGACTGAAAAGCTGTGTCAGTTTGAAATAGGTTGCTGCATCATAGGTCTCGAAAAGTTGATAGGCCATAATCAACATCGCATCGCCTGAGAGGATTCCTGTATTCAAGTCCCACTTCTCGTGAACGGTTTCCTTCCCTCTGCGCAGCGGGGCGTCGTCCATAATATCGTCATGCACCAATGAAAAGTTATGAAATACCTCGATAGCCAAACCAGCGTTGATCGCCTTTTGATAGGGATGACCGTAAATATCTGCCATCATCATGGTTAAAACCGGGCGCAAGCGCTTGCCTCCTAACTGTAAAATATAGTTTATGGGCTCGTATAGGTTTTTAGGTTCTTTAGTAACCAGTTTCTCTGTAAGTGCTGTGTCGAAAGCTTTTCGATAGGCTTCAATAGATAGCATGGAATATCTTTTCCTTCAAAAATACATCCATTCTACATTTCGAAAGAACGAATTACCAGAAATGATGCACTTTGACCCCATCTCACACCGCTTGTTGCTTTCTCCCCTGCAAGAAAAGGAAGTTAAAATTCAAAGCATCAGAAGGTTAAAAAAATGTAAAACTTTGGAAACTATAATTGTTTTTAAAGTTTCCTTTGATACTTTTGTCCCTCATTTATGAAAGAAAAAATCTTACATACGGCCACAGATCTATTCCTAACCCTCGGTTTCAAGAGTGTTACGATGGACGATCTGGCTGCTGAAATGGGTATTTCGAAAAAAACCATCTATCAGCATTTTTCCAATAAAACGGAATTAGTACAAGCGGTCACCTTTCATCTTTTTGATAGTATCTGTCATGGCATCGACCACATTTGCGAGGTTTGTGAAAATCCTATTCAGGAGTTGTATCACATCAAGCGTTTTGTGATGGAGCACCTCAAAGATGAAAAGTCATCTCCACAATATCAGTTGAAAAAGTACTATCCTAAGATTCACGACGCCTTGCGTGCCAAGCAGTTTGAGGTGATGCATGACAACATTATGGAGAATCTAGAAAGTGGTATCAAAAAGGGCATCTTCAGAGAAGGACTCAATACTGATTTTGTAGCTCGTCTGTACTTCAATGGTATGATTGGCATTAAAGACACCGAGCTTTTTCCGACTGGTAAATTTGATATGAATCAGTTGATGGAAAACTATTTGGAGTACCACTTACGCGCCATCACCACCGAAAAAGGACTTGAAATTCTGAATCAATTCGTCAATACCAACCAAGAAACTAACGTATGAAATTCACAATGACCTTTCTATGGGCATGCTTGCTTACAACCATTGGTTTTGCCCAAGAAACCCTGAGCCTCAGTCTTGATGAAGCTGTTACCTACGCACTTGAAAACAATCGCAGTGCACAGAATGCTTCCAGAGATATTGAAGCGGCCAAAAAGCAAAAATGGGAAACCACCGCCACAGGTCTGCCGCAGATCAATGCGGGCATCGATTATCAATACTTTTTGAAGCAACCCGTTTCGCTGCTTCCTGCATCGGCCTTTGACAATACCGAATCGACCATCCAAACGGTTGAAGATTTTTTTGGTCTTACTCGAAATATGGATCCAGAGCCTATTGATGGCTTCATTCCTGTAGTTTTCGGCACTCGGCAAAATGTCAACGCCCAAGCTACCTTGTCGCAGTTGCTATTTGATGGCTCTTATCTGGTAGGACTTCAATCGGCCAAAGTATTTTTGGAAATTTCGCAAAATGCGAAGATTAAAACTGATCAAGAAGTCCGCAAAGCAGCCATTCAGGCATATGGAACAGTCTTATTGGCGGAGGAGAATGTACTAATTCTGGACAACAATCGACAAACCCTCCAAAAGAACTACGAAGAAACCAAAAAGATCTACGAAAACGGTCTTGAAGAGGAGGAAAGTGTTGAGCAGTTACTCATTACGCTCACCACCGTTGAAAATAGTCTGAGCAATGCCAAGCGCCAGCGCGATATTGCGTATCGCATTCTCAATCTGGCTTTAGGAACTGATGTGGAAACTGTATTAAATCTTACAGACCGTCTTGAAGATCTCACTCAAAAAAATATTCTATTAGGACTGATCGAGACCGAAGAGAATTTGGAAAATAATATCGACTATCTCATAGCCAAAAACAATGAGCGCTCGCAAGAATTGCTCGTGAAATTTGAAAAGAGTAAAGCGCTGCCATCCCTTTCCGCTTTTATCAATGGCGGATACCAGTCCTTCAATGACCAGTTTACCTTCTTGGATGAAGGCAATCGCTGGTTTGGTACTTCTTTGATAGGCGTTAGCTTGAACATTCCTGTCTTTAGTTCGTTGGCTCGTTCTGCCAGAACCCAACGAGCAGAAATCGAATTGGAAAAAGCCAAGGCTGAACTTACCGAAACAGAACAACAATTGAAATTGAATATTGCCTCAGCTAAAAGCAATTACCAATTCTCTATTGAACAATACGAAACTTCCAAAAAGAATCTTTCACTGGCCGAGCGAATAGAAAACAAAAACCAAACAAAATTCTTCGAAGGTGTAGGTTCGAGTTTCGAGCTGCGTCAGGCACAGACTCAACTCTACGGAGCACAGCAAGAATATTTGCAAGCCATGTTAAATGTGATTACCACCAAAACGGAACTCGAGACCCTCTTAAATATCAATAACCAGAATTAAGCACAGAAATCAACCTTGTTATGAAAAAAATACTCATCCTCAGTTTTGCTTCCCTCTTTCTATGGTCTTGTGGAAGCGACAAGCCAGAAAGTCTAGAAGACGTTCTAGCTTCTGACAATCTTGAACAAATACGCTCTTTAAAATCGGAGCTAGATACGAAGCAACAAGAGCTTGCCGGACAGATCAAGCAACTTGAAGAAAAAATTGCGGTCCTTGACCCTGAAGAAAAAATTCCTTTGGTGACCACCTTCACAGCGGAAGCGAAAGAATTTCAGCACTTTTTGGAACTGCAGGGTAGTGTCAGCACTGATCAGAATCTAGTTATTTTCCCAGAGTATAACGGTATTCTTACCCATGTATATGTCAAAGAAGGCCAGCGTGTTTCCAAAGGACAAATTCTGGCCAAAATAGACGACGGAGGTCTGAGCCAGCAATTAGCACAAATGAAAATTCAAGCGGATCTTGCAAGAACTACTTTTGAGCGTCAAGAGCGTCTGTGGAAAGATAAAATTGGAAGTGAAATTCAGTATTTACAAGCCAAATCTTCCTACGAGGCACAAGCACAAGCCGTGGCACAAATGGAACAGCAAATCGGTAAAACCTTAGTTCGGGCACCTTTTGCAGGAACGATTGATGATGTAATTACCGACCAAGGTAGTGTAGTAGGAATGGGGCAAAGTTCTTTATTCCGCATCGTGAATTTGAACGATATGTATATCGAAACGGATGTGCCAGAGCGTCATTTGGCGAACGTCACCGAAAATAAGCTTGTAAAGGTTGAGTTTCCTGTGCTGGGCAAAGAAGTAGAGACCAAGATTCGTCAGGCGGGTAACTTCATCAATCCTGCCAATCGTACGTTCAAAATTGAAGTTCCTATTCCCAACAAGGATAAGAGTATCAAACCCAACTTAACGGCAAAATTGAAGATCAATGATTATACGAATGAGGAAGCCATCCTGATTCCCCAAAGTATCATCTCAGAAAATGCGGAAGGCCAGCAATATGTATATACAGTAGTGGACGCCAAAGGAGACAAGGCCACGGCCAAACGCGTTATCATTGAAACAGGGAAGACACAAGGAGATCTGATCGAAGTAGTGAAAGGGCTTTCCCAGGGTGATCAAATCATTGAAGAAGGAGCAAGAAGCGTTCGCGATAACCAATCCGTCCGAATCGGATCACTACAAGTAGCTGCCAACTAAAGACCACACCATGACCAATCGACAAAAAAAAGTAAATAAAGAGTTTAAGCTCTCTTCCTGGGCCATCAACAATAAGACAACTATGTATGTCTTGATTGCTGTGATATTGTTCTTGGGGGCGTCTGCTTATTTCAGCATGCCTCGAGAGAACTTCCCCGAGATTGAAGAGACCAAGATCTATATCAGTTCTGTATTCCCCGGAAATACGGCTGAAGATATTGAGAAGTTAATCACCGATCCTCTTGAGGATAAACTCAAGAACGTTAGTAACGTGGTCGAAATTACGTCTACCTCACAAGAAGACTACTCTATCATTATTGTTGAGTTTGATGAAGACCTTTCAGTAGAAGATGCCAAGCAAAAGGTAAAAGACGAAGTAGATTCTGAGACCGCAGGCGAAGATTGGCCCACCTTTAATGGTGCAAAAGTAGAGCCTAATGTGTTTAGTTTGAGTATGTCTGAAGAGATTCCGATCTTGAATATCAACATATCAGGCGACTACCCTGTTGACAAACTCAAGGAGTACGGAGAGTACCTGGAAGAAGAAATTGAGGACCTCGCCGAGATCAAGCAGGTTGATATTCGTGGAGCACAGGAAAAGGAAGTAGAAGTTGCTGTTGACATTTACAAGATGATGGCGGCTAAAGTCACGTTCGATGACGTTATTGGTACGATCAGTCGTGAGAATACAACTATTTCCGCAGGGAATCTAATTTCGAGTGGGCAGCGTAGAACGATTCGGGTTCTGGGAGAAATTGAAGATCCTTCAGAACTGGAATCTTTTGTTGTAAAATCAGAGAATAACAGTCCGATTTACTTAAGAGATATTGCGGACATCTCGTTTGACGAAGAAGACAAGACCACCTACGCTCGCGAATTTGGCCATGCGGTAGTCATGTTGGATGTGAAGAAACGCGCGGGAAAGAATATGGTGGCCGCTGCCGAGCAGATTCAAGTAATTGTTGACGATGCGATCGAAAACGCTTTTCCTCAAGATTTAAAAGTGACCATCTCGAACGACCAATCGTCTAAAACCATTGGACAAGTAGATGATCTGGTTAACAATATCATCTTCGGGATTTTACTTGTGGTTACGGTCTTGATGTTCTTCCTCGGCTTTAGAAACGCATTGTTTGTAGGGTTCGCTATCCCTATGTCGATGTTCATGTCGCTGATGATCCTCAACCTGATGGGCTATACCATGAATACCATGATTCTCTTCGGATTGATCATGGGGCTCGGAATGCTGGTAGATAACGGTATTGTTGTGGTTGAAAATGTATATCGCCTGATGGATGAAGAAGGCATGAGTCGTGTTGAAGCTGCCAAGAAAGGAATTGGCGAAATTGCCTTCCCAATCATTATTTCTACCCTAACCACTGTGGCAGCCTTTGTCCCGCTCGGTCTATGGCCTGGTGTGATGGGGCAGTTTATGATTTATTTCCCGGTAACACTATCCGTAGTTCTCGGCTCGTCTTTATTTGTGGCTATTTTCTTCAACTCAGTGATGGTATCGCAATTCATGAAAACAGAAGACAGCGAAATGCCTTTAAAACGCATCGTCATGATCACTGTGATTCTCGGTGTCCTTGGTGGTTTGATCTTGTTGGTTGGCGGAGAATATCGCGCTTTAGGAAGCCTGATGATTTTCACCGGGATTCTTCTGTGGATCTATCGTCTTTTCCTTAGGAAAGGCGCCAATTATTTCCAAACGAAGATTCTAACCAGATGGGAACGCTGGTATGAAGCTACCTTACGCGGTGCCTTAAAAGGTTGGAGACCGTATGCCATCAGTATTGGCACATTTGTACTCCTGTTCATGGCCTTTGGGGGGTTTGGAGCCTCAGTTGGAAGTCAACGAACCAAAGTGGAATTCTTCCCAGACAATACCCCTAATCAAATCATTGTATACATCGAGTATCCTCAGGGAACGGATATCCAAAAAACCAACGAGATCACTAAGGATATTGAAAAGCGCGTGTATGAGATCATCAATGGTTCAGAGTATCTTGATAATAAGTATAACTTCTTGGTAGAAAGTGCAGTTTCGCAAGTGGGAGAAGGAGCTGGAAACCCTCAAACCGATGGTGGTTCGCAGGCCGAAATGCCACATCGCGGAAAAATCACGGCCACCATGCGCGAGTATAAATTCCGAAGAGGGGCAGACAGCAATGTACTTTTGAAAGAAGTGCAGGAATCCTTGAAGGACGTGTATCCAGGGGTCGCTATTTCCGTGGAAAAAGATGCGGTAGGCCCACCTGCTGGTTATCCTATCAATATCGAGCTAGAAGGGAATGACTATACCGAACTTATTGCCACTGCCGAACGTATGCGCGAGTACATCAATAGCAAAAATGTTGAGGGTATTGATGAATTGAAAATTGACGTCAACAAATCGAAGCCTTCCATGAAGGTAGTGGTTGATCGTAAAAAGGCTGGAGAATTAGGAGTGACTGCGGGCCAAGTAGGTACCCAATTACGTAACTCCATTTTTGGCGCCAAAGCAGGTATTTACAAAGAAGATGGCGAGGATTACGATATCTATGTGCGTTTTGACGAAGCCAATCGATACAACACAAGCGCTATCTTCAATCAGAACATCACTTTCAGAGATCCGTCCAACGGACAGATTAAGGAAGTGCCTGTTTCGGCGGTAGCCAAACAGACCAACGCCTCTGGATTTAGTGCGATTAAACATAGGGACACCAAACGTGTGGTTACCGTGTACTCAGCCTTGGCGCCAGGATTTACAGATGCAGGAGCTATTGTATCAAAAATCCAGAGTGAAATGAAGAATTTCACAGATTTGCCAGAGGATATCAAGGTAGATTATACAGGTCAGATCGAGGAACAGAACAAGCAGATGGCGTTTTTGATGGGCGCATTTTTTACAGGTCTGGGGTTGATCTTTTTCATTCTGATTTTCCAATTCAACTCGGTATCGAAACCAGGCATCATCATGCTGGCCATTTTCTTGAGTTTGATTGGTGTGTTTGGAGGTCTGATCATCACAGGAGCACCTTTCGTGATCATGATGACTATGATGGGTATCATCTCTTTAGCGGGAATTGTGGTGAATAACGGAGTGGTCTTACTTGACTACACCCAATTACTCATCGATCGAAAAAAAGTAGAATACGAACTAGAAGAAGATGAATTTTTGGATACTGAAGCACTTTATGAGGCCATTGTAAAAGGCGGGAAAGCGCGTTTGCGTCCGGTATTGCTAACGGCCATCACGACCATTCTGGGGCTTATCCCATTGGCCACGGGTTTGAACATCAACTTTTACACCTTGTTCAGTGAATTTGATGCCAACTTATATTTTGGTGGTGATAATGTGATCTTTTGGGGGCCATTGGCTTGGACCGTGATCTACGGGTTGCTCATTGCTACCTTCCTAACATTGGTGGTCGTACCCATCCTTTTCTTCCTAATCACCAAGTTTAAGATGTGGCTTCGCAAAAGAGCCACCAAACGCGATGTCGTTAAAGAACCCAAACTTGTAAAAGCAGCTGCATAAAAAAAGGGCGTTCATAAGAACGCCCTTTCTGTTTTATATTCACATAGTGGCTATGGTCTTTGCCTCAATACAACAGGATCGGCTTCCTTCCACTCTACCACTTTAGCAATCCCATTGTTGGTATAATCAACTTCGGTAAGCTTTCCTTCGTTCCAAAAGAACCACTTGCCTATTTTTTGGCCGTGCTCGTAATTAGCGATAGCCGTTTTCTGACCTTTGTTGTTATACGCGATCCACTCTCCATGTAATTTGCCTTTCAAGTAAGTACCTGTTTGAGCAATTTCTCCATTGTCATGGAAATAGGTCGCTTGGATTGTCTTTCCTTCTTTCTTAAAAACTGGTTTTGGGGCTTGTGCAAATGTTGCTACTGAAACCAAGAACGCTAAAACCATTGCAAACTTTTTCATATCTATTTCCTTTAGCGATTTACATTATACTTACAAATGTAACTTAAAATTTACTTTCAAACAACAATTGCATAACATTAAATTAACATTAAACATACATTTAACTGATTATCAAATGCTTATATATTTACAATGGATGACATTTCCTGAATAAAAAAAGAGGTCCGAAGACCTCTTTCTCTACTTTTATGAAATCATGAATGTTTTATTCGTTTTCCGTAAGTGGTGTTGGAAAAACATTGAATATTTGATCGCCAGCTCTGTCGATAGGTAGGCTATTTGATAGGCCATATCTTCTCAAATCGAACATACGATGATTCTCGCACCATAGGGAGTATCTTCGTTGATTTAGCATCTCAGTTGTCAAATCTGCCTCGGTCTGAGCTCCAGCATAGTCAGGCAATCCAGCGGCATTTCTGATGACATTCAATGCGGTCTCCGCTTCTGGAAGATCGGAAGGAATATTCGCCTCAGCGTACACCAAAATCAACTCTTCATTCCGAATGATATCAATCGATGACACGTTGGTATCATAAAGCTCTGTTTGATGCGTTCCGTTCAATCCGTCCTGAGAAGTAGGATTTGCCCGAACCGATGCTTTGGAGGTCACCCGAGTGTCTCCAGCCTCTGCATCGCTGATCCAGCTGTCGTGCACAATGATTTGATCACCATTATTATCTGTAATCTTAAACAAATCGTTGGTCGCATCACCACTTCCTAAGCTAAATACATGCTTAGGTCCAGTAGTCAAATCGCCATTGAGGTCAAAATAGGATTGATCCAAAGCCGTTAGGGCTCCTGCCTTATCACCATCGTAAAGTGCCGCAATGGCCGCCACCGCACGATTAAACTGAACAAAATCGCTAGCGGTATCAAAGCCGTCAAAGCCAGCAAGTGCAAAGGCAAATTCAGCACCTGGGGTGTTTAAATCACCTAGTGCATCGTCGAGGATGTTTCGTATTTCCGTTAAGGCTGGCCCAAATTCTAAAATAGGACCTAAATTGTCTGGATCAGAAACATCAACTCTTGCTCGATTGTAGGATTTCAAAACTTCGATCAATGAATAGGCAATGACAGTTTTAGCAAAACCGCGATAGCCTGCTTTTTGTTCGTCTGTGACAGCATTGGTAAACTCCAGCGATTCCAGTAAAATATTGGCATTTTTAACAGCGCGATAGCTTCCTGCCCAGGGTGCTGTAGAATAGAACGAGTTATTGTCCAAACTAGCCCCATTAGCACCTAAAAGGTCGCCCGTATTTCTCGGATCGGCATCGAATAGATACAACTCTCTGGCCATGGTCCCCGAACCTGTGGTTCGTATCCCGTGTCCGTTTCGCATTGTGGCTTCGATACCCACTACTAAGTTATTTAACTGGTTTTGAGATGCATTGGTCAACACCCCTTCTAAACTAGGGCGATTGGGATCAATCTGTTCATCAAATGAGCAGGATGTACTACAAAGAGCAAGAAAGAGTACCCAAATCAATGGATATCTCATGAGTTTATGTTGAAATATGTTTTTCATTGCTTTTTATTTAGAAGTTAATGTTTAGGTGGAAATAGTACTGCTTCGCACTTGGGAAAGGAGTCACCTCTATTCCACTTGATAGCCCAGCGCCTCCGTTTACAGAAACTTCTGGGTCATAACTACTATAATCCGTGATGGTAAAGATATTCCGTCCGGAAAGGCCTAAACGCACACTCTCGATCGTGTCTCCCAACCAATCAAAGGCATCGTTGGGTAGGGTGTAATAAACAGCCGCTTCACGAAGTCTTAAATACCCCGCTGGCTCAATAAATCTCGTAGCCACAAAGCCAAGTCCCGCACGCTCTATCCCTTCAGGTGTATCTAAGTCTGGAGTGGTGCCTCCTAAATCTGTCAACAATTTCGAAAGGTTGAGGTTATTACCTCCTTCTTTCCAATGTAATAAGAAAGATACTTCCCAATTTTTATAAATGGTGAACTGGTTGGTGAAAGACATTTGAAAGTCGGGTTCTACGTCACCCACTTGCGTGGGTACCCCTCCAATATTTCCTACCAATTGGGTAACGGGCTGCCCTTCTTGGATAAAGAACGTTCCTAGTCCTAACCCAAATCCAGCTCCAGGCTGAGGGAACGCAGGTACATCCAAACGTGTCACTTCAGAACGATTCAACCAGAACTGTATCCCAGTATTCCAATAAAAATTATCACGATTGAAGGCATCAAATCGCAATGCAGCTTCTACCCCTTGGTTGGTAAGGTCTGCCAAATTAGTGGTTTGTGTACTGAAACCAGAAGAGGTTGGCAAGGTTCTACTTAAGATGAGATCATCTACTGTTCTATTGTAATAGGAGAACTCCAAATTGAACTTCTCTAAGAAGCGTGCATCAAAACCTACCTCGAATTCCTGAGAAGTTTCAGGCTCGATATTCGGGTCGCCTCGTAAAGGTGCAATGGTGGAACCACCGTTGCTGCCTATCGATACTTGATCTAAACTGGTGAAAGCCGAACCAAAAGCTGCCGAAGAACCTGTTTCTCCATAGGCGGCGCGCAATTTGAATTGGTTGATGCTTGCAGAATTCCAAAAGTCAAAATTGTGCAAGTTGAAGGCAGCAGAAGCTTTGGGGAATCCGTAAAACTTATTGGGATCACCATTCAGAGTAGATTTATCAATACGATACCCTACGGTAGCAATGATCTGATCTTTATAATTCCCTTCTACCTGAGCGAAATATCCAAATTCCTTGACCGTTGATTTTGTTTGGGTTATTACTTGAGCGGAACCTTGACCTAAATTGGTTTGGCCAGGAATCAATTGCGTTGCTTGATTGTAAACAATATCTGCCTGTTGTTCCAAATAGGAAATACCTCCTTGAGTGGTCAACGCAAGCGCTCCATCCATGGCATCGTGATTCCAAATACCGATCAATTGGTAATTGTAATTGGTGAAGTTGTTCTTTCCTACGCCAATAAATCCGTTTTGGTTACCGCGCTGTGCTTGATGGATTTCTGGCACATATACGAAGGTTTCATTGGCTAGAAAATCAAGACCTCCGTTGAACACTAACCGCACCCGATTCTTTTCTGTGGTCAAAAAATTGGTGGTGAGTTTCATCCCCTGAATGAAACGATTATTGCGGTCTTCGTTGATAGCTAGATCTCGTACTAAGATTGGATTTCCAGAAGCATTGGGGTTGTCTGGGTAATTGCCATTCTCGTCAGGAAACAAATTAATCCACGGACGGGTAAATGCCAGGTTATAACCGTAACTGAGACCCCCTTCATTTTCATTTCCTGTAAAACTTCGCGAAGAACTACTTCTCACGTAGTTTGAAGAAACAGAGATATCAAAGGTGTTGGAAATACGGTGATCCAAATTGGCTCGTAAGGAGAAACGATTAAAGCCCGTTTTGTCGATAATCCCTTCTTCATCACGATAGGAAGTACCAACATAAAAGCGAGTTTTCTCTCCTCCTCCACTTGCGCTTAAACGTGTTTCAGTGATCAGACCTTGTTCGCCATAAATGATGTCTTCATAATCAAACAATCCGCCATTGGCAATGGCGTTGTTGAAGAGTGGCACCTCGGAAGCACCAAACTGAGATTCCACATTGGTAGCGTTCCAAGGGCGAAGACCCAACTTTTGGATAATGGTATTAAAACCCGTGTCTTGACTGAATCGAATACTCGTTTTTCCTGTCTTTCCTCTTTTTGTAGTGATAATGACTACCCCAGCGTTTGCACGCGTACCGTAAATGGCCGCAGCCGATGCTCCTTTCAGTACCTCAATGTTTTCGATGTCATTAGGGTCTAAATCAGCAATACGGTTTGAAGAGTTCTCCTCGTTACCACGATTGGCTCCCGACGCAAAGCGCAAACCCGAAGGAATTTCCGCATTATTGAGGTATACGCCATCTACAATAATAAGGGGTTGGTTGTTCCCATTAATGGAAGAAATACCGCGCAGACGCAGTGCAAAGCCTCCACCGGGTGCTCCTGAAGAAGAAGTGATATTTACCCCGGTTACTTTTCCATATAGGGCTCCGTCAACCGTTGATTGTGTGGTGACTCCAACAAGTTCTTCGGAGGAAACGGTGGCAACCGCATTGGCCAGATTACTTCGTTTGATCGAAGTTCCAAGACCGGTAACGACCACCTCATCGAGTTCTTCTGCTGATTCGTCTAGGGCAATGCTCAAGGTAGTACTGCTGGATACTTGAACCTCTTTGGTCTCAAAGCCAAGCGATGAGATTTCTAAGGTTGCAGGAAAACTGGAGATATCAATGGCAAAATTACCATCAAAATCTGCGGTGGTACCATTTGAAGTACCCTGTTCCACGATGGTTGCTCCTGGTATGGGTGTGCCATTGCTGGCGTCACTCACCCTTCCTGAAACGGTTTGCTGGGCAATCATCCCCAAAGGCAGCAATGCTACCAATAGGCAGAGAACCCATTTGGAAGTAAAGTTTTTCATATGAATAGAGAGGTTTGGTTACGTATTGGTTCTAACAAAAATGTAATTAATTGTCCAGTTTAACAAATATTTCACAACGATTGTCATAAATGTTTGAATTATAAAAGCACGAAAACGTTTTAGCTATTACTATATTTTCATTTTCTGAACTATGAGATACTTCCAGATAAAAACAGTCTCGAATCGCCTGAACTTCTTAAATTTGCCCCCTAAAGTTCCAGTGCATGTATAGAAGTCACACCTGCGGCGAGCTGCGCGCAAGTCACATTTCCGAAATGGTTACCCTAGCGGGATGGGTTCAGAAAACAAGAGATAAAGGATTCATGATCTGGGTAGACCTCAGAGACCGCTACGGCATCACTCAATTGATCTTTGATGAAGAGCGCACCCCAAGTGAGATTATGGAAAAAGCGCGCGAATTAGGTCGTGAGTTCGTCATTCAGGTGAGCGGTGAAGTCATTGAACGCGAATCGAAAAACCCAAATATGACCACTGGTGAAGTGGAAATTTTGGTGAAAGACTTCCAAGTCCTAAATGCTTCTCTAACGCCGCCTTTCACTATCGAAAATGCAACAGACGGCGGTGAGGATATCCGTATGAAGTACCGCTATTTAGATATTCGTAGAAATCCTGTGAAAGAGAGCCTGGTTTTCCGCCATCAAGTGGCCATGGAAGTGCGCAATTACCTTTCGAAGGAAGGTTTTATCGAAGTAGAAACTCCCTACCTTATCAAATCTACCCCTGAAGGCGCTCGCGATTTTGTCGTGCCCTCTCGGATGAATGAAGGGCAGTTTTATGCCCTGCCGCAGTCGCCTCAAACATTCAAACAATTGCTCATGGTGGGTGGCATGGATAAGTACTTCCAAATTGTGAAATGTTTCCGCGATGAAGACCTACGTGCCGATCGGCAGCCGGAATTCACCCAGATCGACTGTGAAATGGCCTTTGTGGAACAAGAAGACATTCTTCAAACGTTTGAAGGTCTTACCAAATATCTTTTGAAATCGATTAAGGATGTGGACGTAGCTCGTTTTCCACGCATGACCTATGACGAAGCTATGCGTACCTATGGAAATGACAAGCCTGATATTCGCTTCGGAATGAAATTTGGCGAGTTGAATGCCGTCGCGCAACACAAAGATTTCAACGTCTTCAATCAAGCTGAATTGGTGGTGGGCATCGCTGTTCCTAATGGCAATAGTTTCACTAGAAAAGAAATCGATAAATTGATCGATTGGGTAAAACGCCCGCAAATTGGTGCCAAAGGAATGGTGTACGTTCGCTGTAACGAAGATGGCAGCTACAAATCATCTGTGGATAAATTCTATGATCAAGAAGACTTAACCAATTGGGCCAAAGCTACCAATGCCCAAGCGGGTGATTTGATCCTTGTTCTTTCTGGAAATACAGGGGAAACACGCGCACAACTTAGTGCGTTGCGAATGGAATTGGCTGAGCGCTTAGGTTTGCGAAATCCTGAGGAATTCGCACCATTGTGGGTCATCGACTTCCCGTTGTTGGAATGGGACGAAGATACCAACCGTTATCACGCCATGCATCACCCCTTTACCGCACCAAAACCTGAGCAATTAGGACAACTGGAGTCTAACCCAGGGGAAATCAAGGCTAACGCATACGATCTTGTTTTGAACGGTAACGAAATTGGGGGTGGTTCTATTCGTATTCACGATAAAGGAATACAAGCGCGTATGTTCGACTTACTAGGTTTTACTCCAGAAGAAGCCAAGGCGCAGTTCGGATTTTTGATGGACGCCTTCCAATATGGCGCACCGCCTCACGGTGGTATTGCCTTCGGCTTTGATCGTTTGGTGGCTATTTTGGGAGGACAAGAGACCATTCGAGATTTTATCGCTTTCCCCAAGAATAACAGTGGCCGAGACGTCATGATCGACGCGCCCGCCGTCATCGACGATGAGCAATTGAAAGAACTACATCTAAAGCTAGATCTCGAAGCATAAAAAAATAATCATCCCGCTTAAGGCGGGATTTTTTAATTTTAGAGATGCCCAAAAAACTAGAACCCTTTTTAAGGCGCTTTCTGATTTGGAGATACAAGATCATCTCTAACAAGAATTTCATCTATATCTTCAGTGCGCTGGTGGGCTTTGCCTCTGGGTTGATTGCTGTGACCTTCAAGAATGTGACATTCTGGATTCAAAAAGTACTGGAAAAAGGCATCATTTTCTCTCAGATTTCCTATTTCATTCTGCCTGGTCTAGGCTTATTCATCGTCTATCTGCTCACTAGATTTGTACTGAAAGAACCTTCCAAACACGCCATCCCATCCATTTTGTATTCCTTGTCAAAAAAGGCAGGTTTGATGCGCGTCAAAAATATTTACATGCCGCTCATTACAGCTCCCATAACAGTAGGTTTCGGAGGTTCTGTGGGTTTGTTGGGGCCAGCCGTAGCTTCCAGCTCTGCGATGAGCTCCAACCTCAGCAAGCTCTTTCGCGTAGATGCCAAAACACGAACCTTGTTGATTGGTTGTGCCTCAGCAGCAGCGATTTCTTCCATTTTTAAATCGCCTATTGCCGGAATCATTTTTGCCATTGAAGTCTTCAGTTTAGACTTGACCTTTGTTTCGCTGATTCCGCTGTTATTAGCTTCGGTTTCCTCGGTGATAACCTCTTATTTCTTTTTAGGCGACGATGTTCTATTCGATTTTCAGATCAGTGAGAAATTCCAAATTCGAGATACCTTCTTTTTCATCCTCTTGGGAATCGGCACTGGAATCGCCTCTATCTACTTTAGTAAAATGTACTTTGGAATCGTCAAGCTTTTTGGCCGACTGAAAACTTCTTTCCAACGCTTATTGGTGGGTGGCGCAGCTATCGGAATCATGTTGTACTTCATACCTCCGCTCTACGGGGAAGGTTTTGGGTTCATTCGCAATCTGCTGGAGGGAAATGATCTAGAGGCTTTAGGACGAACCCCCTTTGATGCTTTGATTGACAATTCCTGGGTAGTGATTGCGCTTTTATTTGGCATTACCGTATTCAAGGCTATTGCCATGACCACCACCTTTGCGGCTGGAGGTTCCGGTGGTATTTTCATTCCAACGTTGGTGATGGGAAGTGCCTTAGGGAATGTGATTGGCAAAGTGATTAACAATTTAGGTCTTGGATTTGAAGTTTCGGAGGCGAATTTTACACTGGTAGGAATGGCCGGACTCATTGCTGGGGTGCTGCACGCGCCGCTCACTGCGATCTTTTTGATTGCCGAAATCAGCGGTGGCTATGAATTGTTCATTCCGCTGATGTTGACCTCAGCCATTTCTTTCTTGATCACCAAGAACACACTTGACCATACAATTTATACCAAGGAATTGGCCGAGCGTGGGGAGCTTCTCACCCACAACAAAGATCAAGCGGTATTGACCTTAATGCGCTTAGACGATGTAGTTGAAGATAGTTTTATTGCCATTGCTCCAGATTTGACCCTTGGTGAAATGCTGCATAATGCTGTCGCTAAATCATCGAGAAATCTATTTCCCGTGGTTAATGCGCAGGGTGATTTTGAAGGTGTCATCTTACTAGATGATATTCGAACCATCATGTTTGATACCAATATGCATGAAACCTTGCTAGTGAAAGATTTAATGCACGATGCGCCTGCACATATTCAGCACAATGACCATATGCAGGTGGTGATGAAAAAGTTTCAAGATAGCGGGGCTTGGAATTTGCCTGTGCTCAAACACGGAAAATATGCAGGCTTTGTATCGAAGTCTAAGTTGTTAACGGCCTACCGCCAGAAACTGATAAAATTCACGGGCTGATGGCTTCTCTCCAGTCGATCAAAAACATGCACCTTTGGGTTTCTGCTATCATTGTGATGATTGCAGCCTTGATCTACGGATCAAACCCAGAGGTTGTTATTCCGTACTTTCTGGATTTTACCCCGCAATCGCTGGATGAGAAAAATATCCTTCGCGCCCTCATGGGATTGTACTTTGGACTTGCCATCTTTTGGATACTCGGGACTCGTAAACCTCGATTTTGGGAATCGGCTACCCTAGTGAATGTACTCTTCATGGGCGGACTCATTTTTGGGCGTGTGTTGAGCTATTTTTTAGATGGTGGTATTTCAACAGATTACTTGATTGGAACACTAGGAGAGCTCATTTTAATGATTTGGGGTATTTTTAATCTGAACTATTACAAAGTGACCAAGCCATCGTTATGAAACATTTCTTGCGCTTTCTGTTTATCTGTATTGTGATTTCCATCGCTGTTGGATACTATGTAAGAACAGACGACTATACCACTGGAAATAAGATTATTGGTTTCACGGTCTTATTTGGCATTTTCATTTTTATGCCACTCTTTCTATACCACCGTTGGAAAGGAAAAAACTACAAAGACTACATGCTTTCTGAGGAGAACTTTAAGAAAATGCGAGAAAAAGGCCCCAAGGAACCATAGAATTCGTAATTCTCTGAATAAAAATTAGTTCGGAAGTCATTCGCCTTTAAATAAAACGTAACTTGCCACCTTTATTAATTACATTTTTATTACAATGACAGGTACTGTTAAATTTTTCAATGAGTCTAAAGGTTACGGATTCATTACCAACGACGAAACCGGAAGAGACATCTTCGTGCACGTAACGGCGCTAAATGGTGTTGAACTTAAAGACGGTGACAAAGTAGAATATCAAGAAGAAGAAGGCCGCAAAGGAATGGTTGCCACACAGGTATCCGTGATCGGCTAACCGATATATTTATTTTGAAAACATTGAGAACCTCCTTTTTAGGAGGTTTTTTTATTAGTTCAAGTTTCGTTTCTCGATGAAGAAGCGCTTTAAAAGTTTCGCTGCTTCCTCCGCCAAAACACCTCCTTCTACAACAGTTTTAGGATGCAAGCTTGTTCCCATGGTTTGATAGCCTCGCTGTTCATCTTTTGCTCCATAAACAATTCGCGAAATCTGACTCCAATACAAGGCTCCGGCGCACATTTGACAGGGTTCAAGGGTTACATAGAGTGTACAATCTTGCAAATACTTTCCCCCTAGAAAATTAGCAGCAGACGTAATGGCCTGCATCTCGGCATGCGCAGTGACGTCATTTAAGGTTTCCGTTAGGTTATGCGCTTGAGCTATGATGCGCTGATCTACCACGATCACCGCCCCCACGGGAATTTCTCCTTTTTCAAACGCCAACTCTGCCTGAAGCAGGGCTTTCTTCATAAAAAAGGTGTCGTCAAAAGGGTTTTCCATAGAAGTCAAAATTACAATTTCAAGGTGTACCTTTGTCTACATGGGCCAAAAATTACTTGACCAAATTCAGAATGCTGCCGATTTGCGGAAGCTACGGGTAGCGCAACTTCCTACCTTGGCCCAAGAACTTCGTGAATTTATTATTGAAATAGTGGCTACCAAAGAAGGACATTTGGGTGCCAGTTTGGGTGTGGTAGAATTGACCATCGCCCTTCACTACGTTTTTCAGACTCCAGAGGATTTGTTGGTCTGGGATGTGGGTCATCAGGCCTACGGTCACAAAATTTTAACTGGACGAAAGGAGGTCTTTGAAACCAATCGACAATTGCATGGTATCAGCGGATTTCCCAAAAGAGAAGAAAGTTCTTATGATACTTTTGGTGTAGGTCACAGCAGTACTGCAATTTCAGCTGCACTAGGCATGGCTATCGCTTCGAAACTTCAAAAGAACAAGCGCCAACATATTGCCGTGGTAGGCGATGCCAGCATAGCAAGTGGTATGGCCTTTGAAGCCTTGAACCACGCCGGTGTTTCAAATACCAATCTATTGGTCATTCTCAATGACAACGCCATTGGTATTGACCCCAGTGTTGGAGCTCTCAAGCAATACTTGACCAATGTGAAAAAAGGAGTTCAAAAAGATGAAAACCTTTTTGAGGCCTTAAACTTTACCTATACAGGGCCTATAAACGGACACGATTTAAATGCGCTCATTGAGGTGCTGGAAACATTGAAACACATTGAAGGGCCTAAACTGCTGCATGTCATCACCACCAAAGGAAAAGGACTGCAGAAGGCAGAAGAAGATCAGGTACGGTATCACGCGCCGGGGAAGTTTGATAAGCATACGGGAGAGCTTACACCCAAAGGCAATGAGGTACTTCCGCCTAAATTCCAGGATGTATTTGGACATACGCTGGTGGAGCTTGCGCGAAAAAATGAAAAAATTGTGGGGATCACTCCAGCCATGCCCACGGGTAGCTCGTTGAAATTTATGATGGAAGCCTTCCCTGAGCGGGCTTTTGATGTGGGTATCGCAGAGCAACACGCCGTTACCTTAGCAGCTGGGATGGCCACCCAAGGATTGATTCCATTTTGCAATATCTATTCTACCTTCTTGCAGCGAGCCTATGATCAAGTAATTCACGATGTGGCACTGCAGAAGTTACCCGTAGTATTTTGTTTGGATCGAGCGGGCATAGTGGGCCAAGACGGTGCCACCCATCACGGAGTCTTTGATATGGCTTACTTGCGGAGCATTCCAAATCTCATCATTTGTGCGCCTAGAAACGCCATCGAATTGCGCAACATACTCTTCACTGCACAGCAAGGATTGGACCGCCCCATAGCCATAAGGTATCCGCGAGGAAGAGGTGAAATTTTAGATTGGCAACAATCGTTTGCCTCCATCACCATAGGAAAAGGTGAACAGCTTCGGAAAGGGAGTCAACTTGCTGTAATTTCAGTGGGTACTATGGCTTCAAAGGTTTCGCAGGCCATCGAACTGCTAGAAGATTCCTCGCAAGTGGGGCATTACGATCTTCGCTTTGTAAAACCTCTGGATTCGGCCCTATTGCATGAGATCTTTTCACGGTATGAAAAGATTATCACTGTAGAAGATGGCGTCATCAAAGGCGGTGCTGGTAGTGCTATTCTTGAATTCGCAGCAAGGCATGGCTACCAACAATCCATTCAATGTTTAGGGATTCCCAATGCTTTTATCGAGCACGGACGTGTTGAAGAATTACATGAACTGGTAGGCCTTTCACCTGCACAAATTCAACAGACTATACTTTCAAACTTGCACCCGTAATCGTATTGAACAATTGCAAAGCTTGTCCGTCGGATAGACTTGCCACATAACTACATGCATTCAATAGAAGGTCGTAATACCCTCCCTTCACTGATCTGTATTTCTCAGGCAATGTGCGCAAAGTCAACTGATGGTAGTTAGAAGCGCGTTCTTCTTTGGTAGCTACAAGTGCCTCTGTATACGCATCTAGCAATTCTGAAAGAATGCGGTATCCTGCAATTTCCTTTTGTGTGACTTCCGAAGAACGATAAATATTGGCTACGCTTATTTTGATAATATCAGCGATCTGAGCCGAGTATTGACTTTTATCTAAAAGCGCTACGTTAAAGGTTCCGTTGAGAATGGCTACCTCATGGTTCATAAAAATAGTAACCGCTTCCTCAATCAGGACACCTATGGCTAACGCACGCAGATAGGCCAATCGATCTTCTTTCAAGGTCAACGCACTATACTTGTCGGCCTGAATTTTGTCTTTGACTAACTTGATCAAGAACTCCAAAGCCATATCTTCCGAGATCAATCCTAGATTGATACCGTCTTCAAAATCGATAATGGTATAACAGATATCATCAGCTGCTTCCACTAAAAAGGTCAACGGATGCCTTGAAAAGCGCATCTCGTCGCCGCTTCCTGTGGATAAAAGCCCTAATTCTTGCGCAACTTCAGAGAAAAGTGCTTTCTCTGCCTGAAAGACTCCGAATTTTTTATCGGCGATATGGTTCGTTGGTTTCTTGGGAAGTGACTCTTTCGGATACTTCATGAAAGTACCCAGTGTAGCATAGCTTAATCGTAATCCACCGATAATTCCAGTTCGCTGCTCGTTAAGCAATCGGAATCCGTTGGCGTTGCCTTCAAAATCACAAAGATCTTGATATTGTTTCGGTGTCAACACTTCCTTGTGCCGCTGACCATTTCCTGATGTAAAGAATTCGCCAATAGCTTTCTCTCCACTATGGCCAAAAGGTGGGTTTCCGATATCGTGAGCAAGTGCTGCGGCAGCGACAA
>CAWUKP010000002.1:0-31657 GCA_963922975.1 uncultured Spongiivirga sp.
AATTCGGCAGGAATAGCATGGGCTCCTAGAAAAGTTGCTTTGATGGGAATAGGGCAGTATTGTTTCAGCCGTTGAATCACGCGCAACATCTTTAGTTCTGCTTCCAAGGTAAGACCATAGCCGCTTTTAATTTCCAACGCGCCAGTACCCAATTGCATCACTTCTTCTACGCGCTTTTTGGCAGCTTCATAGAGAATGTCTTCAGAGGTTTCCCGTAGCTTTTTAGCAGAATTCAGGATACCCCCACCTTTGGCTGCGATTTCTTGGTAGGTTAATCCTTTGATGCGGTCTACAAACTCTTGCTCGCGATGGCCGGCATAAACGATATGTGTATGGCTATCGCACCAAGTGGGGAGAATGGTTTTACCAGCAACCTGAATGATCTTATCAGCTGGTGGTAGTGTTCCTTCGTTCATGGTTCCAAACCCAGCAATACGATCGTTGTCCAACAACAAAAAGGCATTTTCAAGACTAGGTAATTCGCGCATCGAACGACCAGATACTTTTTGGACGCTCGATTCCCGAATTTGAACGAGCTCTTTGATATGGGTAAGTAGAATTCGCAAGGCGCGGCGGTTTGTTCAAAGTTGATGAATTTTTGGGAATAAAAAAACGCTGGTGGAATCCAGCGTTTTCATATTTGTTATTTCATGCCTCCGGTCATGTCTTCGGGTTTAACCCATTCATCGTATTCTTCAGCAGTTACATAACCTAATTTGATGGCCTCCTCTTTCAAAGTAGTACCATTTTGATGGGCAGTTTGTGCGATCTCTGCAGCTTTGTAGTATCCTATCTTGGTATTCAGTGCGGTGACCAACATCAATGAATTGTTGAGTAGTTCTTCAATTCTGGCGTGATTTGGTTCGATACCGCTAGCACAATGTTCTTCAAAAGAAATACAAGCATCACCCAAAAGTCTGGCAGAGTGCAAAAGATTGGCAATCATCATCGGCTTAAAAACGTTGAGTTCATAATGACCTTGGGTACCACCAATGGTGATCGCCACATCATTACCCATTACCTGCGCGCATACCATGGTCAGCGCTTCACATTGTGTCGGATTCACTTTACCGGGCATGATAGAACTACCAGGCTCGTTGGCAGGAATGATAATTTCTCCGATGCCACTGCGCGGTCCGGAAGCCATCATGCGGATATCGTTGGCAATTTTATTAAGGGCCACAGCCAGTTGTTTCAATGCGCCATGAGTTTCCACCATGGCGTCGTGCGCGGCCAACGCTTCAAATTTATTGTCGGCGGTTTTAAAAGGAATTCCGGTGAACTCTGCAATGAACTCAGCCACTCGTTTGGCATAGCCTTTTGGTGTGTTCAAGCCAGTACCTACGGCAGTTCCGCCCAAAGCCAACTCAGAGAGATGTTCTAAAGTATTCTCTAAAGCCTTAAGACCGTGGTCTAGTTGCGAGACGTACCCAGAAAATTCTTGTCCGAGGGTAAGCGGTGTAGCGTCCATCAAATGGGTTCTACCAATTTTTACACACGCTTTGAATTCCTCAGATTTTGCCTTCAGCGTGTCTCTCAAAGATTTCACCCCTGGGATCGTAGTTTCCACCACCATGCGGTATGCAGCAATGTGCATGGCCGTTGGAAAGGTATCGTTTGAAGATTGCGATTTGTTCACATCATCATTAGGCGCAAGGGTTTTTTCTCCTTCTCCGATTGTGTTTCCAGCAATTTCATGTGCTCTATTTGCGATCACCTCATTCACGTTCATATTGCTCTGCGTACCAGAACCGGTTTGCCAAATGACCAAAGGAAATTGATCATCGTGCTTCTGATTGAGGATTTCGTCACACACTTGTGCAATGAAGTCGCGTTTTTCAACAGGAAGCACGCCCAGCTCACAGTTGGTAAAGGCAGCTGCCTTTTTTAAGAAGGCAAAGCCGTAAACCACTTCAAGCGGCATAGACGCTGAGGGACCAATTTTAAAGTTGTTTCGAGAGCGTTCCGTCTGTGCGCCCCAATATTTATCGGCGGGTACTTTTACCTCGCCCAGAGTATCTTTTTCAATTCTGTATTCCATGGTCTACTGTCAATTAATAGCGCCTACAAAGATACGTAGTTGGATGCTTTTTCGCTTCAAGGGGTTCAGGAAATCTTCGATTTATGAATGCTGTCGAATTAAACTTTTTTGTTCAGATTTTTCTTATTTAATTTACAGCCACAACAAACCATTATTCATGAGAAGACAAATCATTTTTCTAATGCTTGTAGCATTTACAAGCTTTAACTATGCTCAGGAAGCGGCAGAGGAAGAACTATCAGTTGAACAACAACAGGCTTTTCAGCGTGTGCTTGATAGTATTGAGAATTCTTTCACTTTTCAAAAAGGAAACATCGTGCTTGGAGACGATCTCGCTACTTTATCAGTACCCAACGGCTTTAAATATTTAGACAAAGCACAAAGTGAATATTTATTGACCGAATTATGGGGGAATCCGCCTAGCGAGTCACTCGGGATGCTCTTTCCGGAAGATTCAAAGGTGATAGGTGAGGCGTTTACCTATGCAGTGGAGATCGCCTATGCCGAAGAAGGTTATATCGACGATGAGGATGCTGAGGACATTGACTACGACGACCTACTAGAGGAAATGCAAGAAGATGCGCTTGCCGAAAACACACAACGCGAACAGTTAGGCTATTCCAGTTTGGAGATTGTGGGTTGGGCCGCGCCTCCGTATTACGATCAGGATGCGAAGAAACTACACTGGGCCAAAGAAATTGCCTTTGAAGGGGAAGCGGTCAACACCTTGAATTACAACATCCGCATCTTGGGAAGAAAAGGATATTTAAACATGAATGCAATTAGTGATATTGATAAGCTTCCGTTGGTTCAGACACATATTGAAGAAGTGATTGCCAGTGTTGAATTCAACCAAGGAAATCGGTATGCAGATTTCAATCCTGACCTCGACGAAGTAGCGGCCTATGGTATTGGTGGTTTGATTGCTGGGAAGGTCTTGGCCAAAGCTGGTGTTTTTGCCGCACTTCTAAAATTTTGGAAAGTTATTGCCCTAGGGGCGGTAGCACTTTTTGGCGCTTTGCGAAAGCGAATCTTCGGAGGCGGTAATGCGTAATTTTTGTAAACGGATGTACACAGCTCCGTTTTTTCATTGTATCTTTGACCACGAATTCAAAAAATTCCGGAACTAATGTTTGAATTTGACCAGTATTTAGGTTTTCTCGCTTTCTTGGGCATTTTGACCATCGGCTTTTGGTTGATGATCTTTCTGTTGACGTTTATGATTCCCTACTGGCTAGGAGGTTCCCTCTTAGAGATGTGGAAAGAACGACGAGAAGCGAAGAAAGCTTCGAAAGAGTAAAGAAAAAGAGGCCCGAGAGCCTCTTTTTTTTTACCAACCATGGTGGTTTACATAAAATTTCCTTCTTCGTCTGTCTTTACTCTGATCTTCTGATCGCCGTTCACAAGTACAAGCTTATAAACTTTGCTTACACCCTTCTTATGGTGGTATTTCACCAGATAGACGTCTTTTTCTACTGTCCATCCAGGAAATCGCTCCAATACGGCCTCCATTACTGCTGTGTGCAATCGGATATCCTTGAACTTCTCGATGGTTCTTAGGACTTTTCCGTCTTTGTCGTAGGCAGCAACGATTTTTCCTTCAGGAATGTAAAACGAAACGGTATAGGTATCATATTCATCGTTGTACAATTCAGACCCTTTCAGGTCGTAACTTGATACCATACGTTCTAGCGTTTTCACAGGCACCGCAGCACTTTTACTATCTACCTGATTCAGGTATTTGTAATTGACCGCGGTGACGACCACTTCTGAAAGTTTTTCCTCAGCGATGATCTGAGCGAAGCTTTGACCGCATAGGCCCAACACGAATAAGGCTAATATTATTTTTCTCATGACATTAAATTTAAGGTTACTGATTAAGTGTAAGAACTCATGCATGAGAACCAGCTATAAGGTACTCAATCCAAGCTATGTGGACGATGATAAAAGTCATGTTTCCAAAGAATTACACATCAAAAAAGTGGTTCTGTAAGAAACAAGTGGATACGAAAAAAGGAGGCATAAAGCCTCCTTGGTTTTCGACATTTATTTTGCATTGACTAGCCTTCGAATTCGAAGTCTTCTCCACCGTTTTGACGCTGGCGATTGCGTTGGTTTTTCTTTTGATTGAAACGGTACGTGAAGGATAGATTATAACTGCGCACGCGCCATTGAAATTCACTATCACTCTCAAAGAAAGGCGTAACCGTGTTACTGACTCTTCTTCGGCTGTTAAAGACATCGCTGACATTGACTGCCAAAGAAGCTTTGTCTTGAAAAAAGTCTTTACTGAATGCCAGGTCTAATGAAAAAATACCTTGGTTTCTGGTCTGTGCGTTTTCTGTGGGACCCCGATAAAAGATGCGGGTTTGCCAATCTATCTTTTTCGGCAAGGTGATTTTATTATTTAATCTGATGAACCAGCTTAAGTTTTCTGCATCAAAATTTTGACCGTTGAAATCTCCGCGGGTCACCAAATTGAATAAGTTGAAGTTTCCATTTAAGTTCCACTTTCGCGTAGGACGATAGTTAGCGGTTACTTCAAAACCAAAACGGTCATTACGCGCCAGATTCACTGGGGTTCGTCGGATAATGTTTACTTCTTGCCCGTCAAAGATGGTGGTTTCTCCTGTGGGTTCTGTGATAAAGGTGATGACGTCTGTAGCCCGTTGGAAATAGATAGAGCTGTTCAATGTCAGTTTGCTAAATCTTTTTAAATATCCAAAGTCTACTTGATTGGAAAAAGCAGGCGTCAAATTCGGATTTCCTTGAAATAGATTGGTTGGACTGGAGCGAGAGGGAAAAGGATTTAAGAATCTAGATCGAGGTCTTCTGATTCTGCGATTGTAGCCCAATTGAATACTCTCGCGCTCGGTGAACTCTACGTTCATATTTAGAGTAGGGAAGAGGCCGTCAAAATTGTTACGATTGAAGTCGCCTGTTTCAATTTGATTGATGATCAAACGCGTAGCCTCGTAGCGCAAGCCTGCCAGAAATGAAAACTTGCCAAATTTGTTGCCATATTGCGAATACACGGCGTTGATCGTTTCTTTGTAGTCGAGCACATTGCTAGGGTTGGTAATGCCCAACTCTTCTATGGTGGGCTGAATAAATACCACATCGTAATCTGTATTCAAGGTGTTGAAATCTCCGCGATAGCCCAGCTCAAACTGTCCGTTTTTCCCCATCGGTCGTACATAATCAGTTTGCAGTAATATTCTTCGTTGATCCTCTACTGTACGCACATTTTCGCTATCAAAACCATTTTGGACAATGAGAGAAGCCTCCGATTCGTCACTGTTCTCGTATTGAAAGTCGAACGTCAATTTATGATCTGAACCATCAAATTGTTTGTCGAAGTTGAATGCATATTGGATGGTGCGGTCATCTTCAAACTCTGGATCAAACCGAAAACCAGCAGTGACTTCATTCGTAGCATTTCGCTGGCTAAAATTATTGGTGGTTTCACTGCGGTTGTCACTATCTCTAAAGAAAACAGATTGGGTAATGGAAGTGGTTTTGTTGACATACCATTCTATGCCTAGATTGGCATTCAGCCCTTTTCGGAAACGTTCAAAATCGCGTTCTTCTCTAAGGGCATTGGTAAATTCACCTTGGTCGTTAAAAAACTCCGTTTCATTTAGAGAATTTCCAGGGCGTTCACGATAGTTGTATCCTGTATTGGTGAAAATATTGACGTTGCCCGTACGATAGTTTAGATTCCCGTTGATCCCAGCAGACCATGGGAAGCCTCCGTTAGCCGTCAAGGCGCCGTTCAAGCCTTGAAGTTTACTTCTGCGTAGAATGATGTTGATGATACCTCCAGAACCTTCAGCGTCATAACGAGCAGATGGCGAGGTGATGACTTCCACCTTTTCAATAGATTCGGCAGGCAATTGACGAAGTGCATCTGTACTATTCAACCCGGTGATGGCCGAGGGCTTTCCGTTGATCAAAATACGAACGTCGTCATTACCCCGTAATTGCACGTTTCCTTCCACGTCTACAGAAACCGAGGGTACATTGTCTAACACATCACTCACGGTACCTCCACGCACGGTCAGATCCTTGCCCACATTGTAAATTCGTTTGTCAAGTTTGATTTCTACGGTGGTACGTTCGGCAACCACTTCTACGGCATCTAATTCTTCTGCATCGATACTCAAAGAGATGGTGCCTAAATCGCGGTTAGAGGTGATTCTTTGACCATCTAGCCTGTAGTCTTTAAAGGAGATGTATTCCACCTTGATATCGTACATACCCGGTGGAGTTTCAATTTCAAAATTACCTTGGGCATCCGTGATACTGCCGTTAAGGGCGTCAGGTCTCCGAAGATTTTTAAGCGTTATCGTAGCGTATTCTAAGGGTTGTTTGGTGTCTTTGTCAATAACCTTTCCAGTGATTTTCAGACTGGGAGCGCCCGGGCGTTGTGCTAGGCAAAAATGTGTGCAAAACAGCGCACAACAGAGGAGTAGAAAGTGTCGCATAAAAATCTTTTAAACGTCATGTTTAAAGTTTGTCCATCAAAAGTTAGACATCAAAAGTAAAGCGACGTTTAACCCGCATGGGTTAATGAAGTGTTAAACTTAACGGAGTAAGGCCTGGATGTTTTCAGTAGGTCGCCCGATAACCGCATGATTCCCTTTGATAACAATCGGACGTTCAATAAGTTTGGGATGCGCTAGCATGGCTTGAATGATATCCTCTTCCGAAAGTAGTTTTCCGCGATACTGCTCTTTCCAAATGGTTTCGTTCTTGCGCACCAACTGTTCTGCGGTGATGTCGAGCAAGCGCAACACATGTCGAAGTTCTTGTTCTGTGGGTACGTCTTCAAGGTATTTTACGACCTCGAATTGTTTCCCAGACCGTTCGATCATTTCAAGTCCTTCCCGAGATTTGCGGCAGCGTGGATTGTGATAGATTTTGATCATTAGTCAACGGTTAGAATATCCACGATTTCTTCGCTAGCATAGAGCGAATCGATTTCCTTTTGCGTGAGGAAGTACTCTTGCGTATCAAAAAAGTCTTGAACTTTTACCACTTCTTTCTCATAATCATATCTGCTCGGTTTTCCACCTTCGTAATAATAATTTCCATTTACAAAGAAGACGGTATCGCTGCGGTGCTCCGTAATTTTGGCAAAATTGTAGTTTCTTCCATTGCCTTTAAACAACAAGACATCATCTGGTTGTAAGTCTTGAATGGTCAGTGCTACATTTTCTTTGTGTTTGCTAGCCGAGTAAAAAATCCACCCAACCACAGCAGCAATAAGTACACTTCCGCTAAAAAGGTAGATGGGCGTTTTAAAGGCACTCTTAACCAATCCGAGTTTATCCTTCATTTTAGGCGTCATGCCTTTTTTTGAGAAGGTCTCTCCACAGCTGTCGCAATGCGCGGTCAGCTTCTTTCCGTAGGGGAAGAGTGGAATCCAGAAAACATGAAAATATTTTGCTTGTCCTTGCGCATGTATGGAGTTACCCTCGCAATTCGGACAGGTAGCACCCTCTAGTTTCTGTTCTCCAAGGTGCTTTGAGTTCCAGCCGTAAACGATCATTTGATGGTTAGTTTTTAGTTGTAAGGTTGAAAGCTACACATTTTTTTGATTTTTCCGACTGGAAATTCTAAGCGATGATCTGAAGGCGGTTTAATTCGGAATGAAGTTGTGCAGGCGAGTGGAAATGAATCGTTTGCCAGCCCATGGTCTCAGCTGCTTTCACATTTCGTAGGTTGTCATCGATGAAAAGTGTGTTGGCTGGTTCCAGTTGAAAGCGCTGATTCGCAATTTGGTAGATTTCTGGATGTGGCTTGCGCGTGCGTTCTTCGCCGGAAACCACAATATCTTCAAACCAATGCAAAAACTCGTAGCGTTGCAAGGCGATGGGGAATGTTTCATGGCTCCAGTTCGTAAGTGCAAAAAGACGTTGAGCTGCTTTTTGGCGAAGGGCCTCTAGAATACGTACAGTTTCTGGGATTGGGCCGCCCAGCATTTCTTCCCACCTTCCGTAATAGGCCTTTATTTCGGTTTCGAATTCTGGAAAAAGTGCAATGCGCTCTTCCGTAGCTTTTGCCAAAGGATAGCCAGCGTCTTGGTTTTCATTCCAATCGAAGGTACAGACATGCTCGAAAAACCATTGCATTCGTTCTTCATCCCCTTCGAAGATTTGTCGAAAAACATAGGCAGGATTCCAATCGATGAGTACGCCACCCAGATCAAACACTATTTTGTTAACGGAGCTCATAGACTTTTTTCTTGTTGTCCCATCATCATCAAATAGGCCTTTAGAAATTCATTAAGGTCGCCATCCATGACAGCATCCACATTACCCGTTTCGTGCGCCGTACGGACGTCTTTGACCAATTTGTAAGGATGCATCACGTAATTTCGAATTTGTGATCCCCATTCGATCTTCATCTTGCCCGCCTCAATTTCTTGTCGCGCTTCCATGCGTTTGCGCAATTCAATTTCATATAATTGCGACTTCAGCATTTTCATGGCCGTAGCACGATTGTCGTGTTGTGATCGCGAATCAGAGCAGGAGATTTGAATTCCGGTGGGTTTGTGCCACAATTGCACCTTGGTTTCTACTTTGTTTACATTCTGACCTCCTGCGCCACTAGATCGGGCCGTTGTAATTTCAATATCTGCCGGATTGATTTCAATTTCAATAGAATCATCCACCATGGGATAGACATACACAGAAGCAAAAGAGGTGTGTCGCTTTGCATTGCTATCAAAGGGTGAAATACGCACCAGACGGTGCACGCCGTTCTCTCCTTTGAGCCATCCAAAGGCATAATCGCCCTCAAACTCCAGGGTTACGGTTTTGATACCCGCTACATCGCCTTCTTGATAGTTCAATTCTTTGATTTTGAAGTCATTCTTTTCGCCCCACATCAAATACATGCGCATCAACATGCTGGCCCAATCACAACTTTCAGTACCGCCGGCTCCCGCGGTAATTTGTAAGACGGCACTCATCTCGTCACCTTCGTCAGAAAGCATATTTCTAAACTCGAGATCTTCAATAAGCGATAAGGCTTTGTTGAAATTGGTATTCAGGTCTTCGGCGGTGGCTTCCCCTTCTTTGTAGAATTCAAAAAGTACCTCTAGATCACTGACCAGCGTTTCGGACTCTTCATAATCTTTCACCCATCGCTTCATCCCACGAAGCTTTTTCATGATTTTTTCTGCTTCCTGGGGGTTGTTCCAAAAATTAGGATCAAAGGTTTTCTCTTCTTCGTTGGTGATCTCTATTTTCTTCTGATCGATGTCAAAGATACCTCCTTAACGCACCGAGGCGTTCCTGAAGGTCTTTTACCTGTTCGGTAGTAACCATATTTGTTATTCGTTTCAAACAAAAATACACTTTCGCACCCATGCCCAAAAACAATTTTGCTAATTTTAGCCAACGAAAAACTAACCACTTCTCATGAGAAATTCTACACTTGGACTGCTGCTCTTCACGGTGGTCTCTTTTAGTTTTGGACAAAGTATTACGAATAAAAAAAACCTCGAGAGTTATAAGGGCTACTTCAATTTTCTTTACGATGAAAGTGAAGACAAGATTTATCTGGAAGTAGATGCATTGAACCAAGAATTTCTCTATGTGAATTCGCTTAGCAGCGGTGTTGGTAGCAACGATATTGGGCTAGATCGTGGTCAGTTGGGCAATGAGCAAGTGGTCTATTTTCAAAAGGCTGGCAATAAGCTACTGCTCATTCAGCCGAACCTCAAGTTTCGTGCATTAACGAACAATGCTTTGGAAAAACGATCGGTGGAGCAGGCCTTTGCCAAATCAGTGCTTTTTGGTTTTCCTATTAAAGAGAAGAAAGGAAAAAGTTACTACATAGATCTCACGCCCTTTTTAATGCGAGATGCTCATGGGGTGAGCAATCGGTTGAAGGGAAGAGGACAAGGTTCTTATAGTTTGGATAAAACAAAAAGCGCCTTGGCCTTAGAACGCACCAAGGCTTTTCCAAAGAATGTAGAGTTTGAAGCCATGCTTACCTTCGCAGGTGATCCAAAAGGAAGGGAGATTCGCTCGGTGGCGCCCAATGCTTCCTTAGTCACAGTGGTTCAGCATCACTCGTTTGTGGCGCTTCCCGAGCCTGGATACCAAATGCGGAAATACGATCCGCGTAGTGGTTCCTGGCAAATGGGCTATTACGATTATGCAACACCAGTGGAAGAACCCATCATGAAACGGTTCATTACACGGCACCGTCTTGAAAAGAAAGATCTCAATGCCACAGTAAGCGAAGCTGTTGAGCCTATCATTTATTATTTAGATAACGGGACGCCTGAACCCGTGCGTTCTGCCTTGCTGGAAGGGGGAAGATGGTGGAATCAAGCGTTTGAGGCCATTGGTTTCAAAGATGCATTTCAAGTGAAGATGTTGCCAGATGATGCTGATCCGCTAGACGTTCGTTACAACGTAATCCAGTGGGTACATCGCTCTACACGTGGTTGGAGTTACGGAGGTAGCGTGGTCGATCCGAGAACCGGAGAAATCATCAAGGGACATGTGAGCTTGGGAAGTCTGCGTATTCGTCAGGATTTTATGATCGCGCAAGCCTTGATGAACCAACCTTTCGCTGAGCGAGATGATAATCATCAGGCCATGTTAGATCTTGCATTAGCGCGCATCCGCCAGTTGTCAGCTCACGAAATAGGTCATACCCTTGGTTTTGCGCACAATTTTGCCGCCAGCGTCAACGATCGCGCGTCAGTAATGGATTATCCTCATCCGAAATTCAGTATTAACAATGGTGAAATTGATTTCAGTGATGCGTATGCTAAAGGAATTGGTGCATGGGATAAAGTCTCCGTAGCTTATGCCTATGCTGATTTTCCGGAAGGCACTCAAGAAAAGGAAGCTTTACTCCAGATTTTAGAGGAAGCACAGAAAAGAGGTTTGCGATAAATTACGGATCAAGATGCACGACCGCAGGGCGGTGCACATGCACTCGCACATTTATGGGATAACGGGACCAACGCTGCCACAGCATTGAATGAAGTGATGCAAATTAGAGCATTGGCCATTAAGAATTTTTCAAAAGACAACATTCCTTCAGATCAGCCGTATTCAGTTTTGGAAGATGTCTTTGTTCCTTTGTATTTCTTTCACAGATATCAAACAGAAGCTACTGTCAAACTTGTAGGCGGCCTTGATTATAACTACGCATTGAAAGATGATGGTCAGACCTTAGTCCAGCCAGTTCCAGCCGCACAACAAAAGGAAGCGTTCAAAGCTTTGTTGGCGACCATCGCACCTGAGAATTTAATGATTCCCAAGGATAAATTGGCGCTATTTCCACCGAGAGCTTTTGGCTATCCGCGTACTCGTGAGTCTTTCAAAAGCGATATGGGCGTAGCATTCGATGCCCTCAATATGGCAGAAACTGCCAGTAAATTCACGCTATCTTTGTTGTTACATCCAGAACGCGCCAATCGTATGGTGCAGCAGCACGCCTTAGACGAAAATCAGATGGACTTACAGTCGCTTGTTCGTGAGTTATTGGAGCAAACGATCAAAAAGAACTATGACGACAGCTACCAGCAGGAAATCCAAAAGCTAGTGAATTGGCAAGTACTGTATGCTTTGATGCATTTGGCTAGCAACGACAAAAGTCTACCCCAAGTAACGGAGATCATCGCTTTTGAAATGATGCGTTTAAAAACCTACTTTGAAGGCAATGGCAAGCGGGTAGACCCGACCTTTATTTTAATGAAAAAGGAGGTAGAAGGCTTTATTGGAAATCCGTTTGGCTTTAAAAAGGAAATCAACGTACCTAAAATTCCAGATGGCTCTCCCATTGGGATGCCCTCTTGCAGCTATTCAGACCATGACTGAAAAGATCATCATTACAGGATGCACTTGCGCGGGTAAGACCACTTTAGGACAGAAACTTGCGCAAAAACTAGGCATTTCTCAACTTGACCTTGACGAGTATCACTTTTTACCCAATTGGGTAGAGAAGGAGAAAGAACAATTTGTGGAAGATGTGCTCGCGGCTCTGGAAAACAAGGAGACTTGGATCGTCTCTGGTAACTACAACAGCTTGATGAAGGATTCCGTTTGGAGCATGGCAAATCGGGTGATATGGCTTGATTATCCCTTAGGACTTATTCTGCATCGCTATTTTCAGCGCACCTTTAGACGTGTAGTTTATAAAGAAAAGTGTTGTGGAGACAATTACGAAACCTTGGGGCGCACCTTTTCCAGCGAAAGCCTTTTTCTTTGGATCTTCAAGTCATACTGGAGAAGAAAAGAACGCATGCAGCAATGGATGCACGGCCCTTTTGCCGATAAACAATGGGTTGTTCTTCGCAGTCCAAAGCAAACCTCGAAGTACTTAAATACGCTATGAAAGAAGTGATAAATCTGATCAGTGATACCGTAACGCGTCCTAGCAAAGGAATGTTGGAAGCGATGATGGCCGCCGAAGTCGGAGACGATGTATTCAAAGAAGACCCCACGGTTAATGCGCTTGAGGCCAAAGTGGCTGAACTCTTCGGAATGGACCGAGCGCTGTACTTTCCATCGGGCACCATGACCAATCAATCTGCCATTAAGGCGCACACGCAACCTGGCGATCAACTCATCTGCGATCAATATGCGCACGTGTACAACTATGAAGGCGGTGGTGTAGCGTTTAACAGCGGCGTCACCTGTTCGTTAGTGAAAGGAGAACGGGGTATGATGACCGCCGAACAGGTAGAAGCAGCAATCAATCCATACGACTTCTATCACAGTCCAAAAACAGCCTTGGTCTGTATTGAAAATACGACTAATAAAGGTGGCGGTGCCTGTTGGGAGATAGATGCGTTGAAAAAGATCAAAAAGGTGTGTGAAAATCACGACCTAGGCTATCATTTGGATGGAGCGCGTTTGTGGAATGCCATGGTGGCCAAAAATGAAAGTCCGAAACAATATGGCGAGTTATTTGATACGATTTCCGTTTGTTTTAGTAAAGGGCTCGGTTGTCCGGTGGGCTCAGTTTTGGTTGGTAAAGAGGAATTGGTAGAAAAGGCGTTTCGCGTGCGGAAGGTGCTTGGTGGCGGCATGCGCCAATCGGGGATTTTAGCGGCAGCTTGTTTGTATGCACTTGATCATAATGTGGAGCGCGTTCGCGAAGATCACCAGAAAGCCAAAGAGATTGAAGCCGTACTCACAGAATTGGACTTTGTTGCTTCTGTGGAACCTGTAGAGACCAATATCATCATCTTTCGATTGAATGAAGCCCTATTAACAACGGAAGACTTTATTCAAAAGCTCGCAATGGCCCATGTGAAGATGATCGGCATGGGACAAGGGAAACTTAGAATCGTTACGCATCACGATTACACTCAGCAGATGCATGAAACCTTTTTAAACGTTTTAAAAACACTCCAATAAAAAAGCACCCTAAAGAAGGATGCTTTCATAGTACTTTGTAAGAACACTAGGGTTTGCTTACTCTTTTTCCTTCACGTCAGCGCCAGGAGCATTGTTCTTTACAGAGGCAATACCGTTCTCCATGCCTGCTTCAGAAGCGTACATTTGACTGGTACCGATTACCTGTCCGTTTCCAGCCTTTAATGAAAAATGAAATTTACCGTTGGCCGCAGTTTTACGCTCGAATTTACTGTCGTCAGCAGAATTCTTTTTTACCGAGTCAACGCCATTTTTCGCGCCAGACATGTCTGCATACCCTTGAGAGGACAAAATTACTTGGCCATTTCCAGCCTTCAGGTTGAAATAGTACTTCTTGTTTTTTTCGCTTTGAAATATTTCGAACATAGCTAATAAGGATTTTGTTATGGTTGTTAAATATATGAAAATCGTAAGGCAATATTTTCAAAACAATTTTCTTTTTTTTTCAAATACCGCATTTCACCGATGTTTTTTGTAGTTGATCGATATTTGATAATATTACGGCCGAGCCACAAATCATTAAGATTTTGTTAACATAATTTCGTAACTTGTTGTATAATTAACTCATTAACCACACATTATCATGAAAAAAGTCTTTTTATTAGGGGCATTTCTGGCTTTTGCGTTTACAGGATATGCTCAAGACCTTCCCACCAATCCCGAACCAGGGAAATGTTATGTGCGCTGTGTAACGCCTGACATTTATGAGAACCAAGAAGTACAAGTTTTAGTAACACCTGCTTACAAGAAGCTCAGTGTTGTTCCTGCGCAGTATCGCTCAGAGAACGAGACTGTTGTAACTAAAAATTCAGGTAAGCGTCTTACGGCAGTGCAAGCTACCTATGGCACTGAAACTTTTGATGTAGTGACGCGAGAAGCCTCTCAGCGCCTCATTAAGGTGCCTTCTCAAGTAACAACAGATTCTGAATCTGTAGTTGTAAGCGAAGCGAGCTACAGTTTACGCGTAATTCCTGCTAAGTATGAGAACCGCACCTTTGAAGTAGTCGTGCAGCCAGCGTATAAGAAAGTGCAGATTGTTCCAGCAGTGTATGAAAATCGCGATGTGACGATCACCGTGAAGGAGCCTTCTCAACGATTAGAAGTCATTCCAGCAGAGTGGGGTACAGAAACGGTCACGTACAAAAAACGTGAGTACGGATCAACGATGAAAGTTATCCCAGCTTCTTTTTCTTCTGATTATGAAGTAGTAGAAGTAAAGCCTGCAGCCGCGCAGTGGCAAATGAGCGAGGTGCCTCCGTCAGAGTGTATCTCGTCGAATCCTGACGATTGTCGCTACTGGTGTTATAAAGCCATTCCATCTGAGAATGTAACCATTCCTGTGCAACGATTAACCTCTGATGCTTCTTCCGTAAGAACACCCGATTGTGACCCCAACAATAACGGTGGAAAGCCATGTGGTGAGGCTACTTACACAAGAACCATCATGGTTAAGCCTCCAACGACGCGTATGATTGATATTCCTGGTGAAACCAAAGTAGTGAAGAAGCGTGTAATGGTAACACCGCCTACTACAAAGGTAGTAGAGGTTCCTGCAGTGACTAAAACGATGACGAGAAGAGTGATGGTAACGCCGCCTTCTACAGAGCGCATTGAAATTCCTGCAAAAACTTCTACAGTAAAAATCACCAATATTTCTGACGAATCTACGCGTACGGAAACCATTCCAGAAGTTCGTGAGACGTTCAAGAAAACAGTGATGAAAACACCTCCAACGACACGTGAAAATGATGTTGCTCAGCAAACCGGTACTGTGAAGCTGACGAAGCTCGTTTCTGACGCACGTGTTGAGGAAACAACCGTTCCTGCGGTGTACAAGACAGTTACCAAAGAAGTCTTAAAGCAAAAAGGAGGGTTGACCGTTTGGAAAGAAGTAGATTGTAAATTACTTACCTACAACGACCTAAACATCAACTGGAACCTTGGAAGTGCTACTTTGACTCCAGCAGCCAAAGCTGAGATCGATGCGAAATTGCTTCCAGTGTTGAAAACAGGAGTTTCTGTAGAGATTGCTTCGCATACCGATGCACGAGGATCTAAAGATAGCAACCAAGTGCTTTCAGAGCGTAGAGCACAAGCGGTGACCAACTATTTGATCTCGAAAGGAATCAACTCTAGCAAGATCGTTTCTAACGGTTACGGTGAGTCTAGATTGATCAACCGTTGTGCGGATGGTGTTTCATGTACAGAACGTGAGCATCTAGCCAACCGTAGAACACAGTTTAGAGTGCTAGACCAGTCTGGTAACTAAACCATCTGAATTAGTCCATCAAAAAGGGAGGTCGTTGTAGCCTCCCTTTTCTTTTTTTTATCTGTGGCAGCAACCTATTTGAAAAGGTCGAGCCCAGGAATATTTGGCATACCTTCTTTCGCTACAGCGCCTAATTCGGCTTCGTTTATCTTGCTAGCCTCCGTAATCGCTTTGTTTAGGGTAAGAATCAAGTAATCTTCTAGTTGTTCTTTGTCGGATAGCAACGCATCATCGATGGTGATGGATTTCAACTCCCGGTTCGCATTCATACGTACTTTTAACAATTGATCGCTAGACTGCTCTTCGATCCATACGGTATCCAGCCGTTTTTTTGTTACTTCTATTTTGGCCTGGGTTTCTTTTAACTTTCCCATCATGCCCATCAAATCACCAAACATTTTATAATTTTTTTACATTCTACAGGATGCAAAATTAGTATTTTGTGGCCAGTAAAATATAATCTGAAGAATCATGCGAAAAGGAATCGCGATTACCCTATTGAGTCTTATTTTTGTCGCTTCGTGCAAAAATGAAGAAAACAAGCGTCCAATGATAGATATCAAACCCCCAGTTGCTGAAAAAGTACCTACTGAGTTGGAAAAACACGGTGATGTTCGTGTTGACAACTATTATTGGTTGAACGAACGCGAAAACCCCAAGGTAATTGCCTATTTGGAGGCTGAGAATACCTACAACGACACGCTAACGGCACATACCAAAAAGTTTCAGGGTGATTTATTCGAAGAAATGAAAGGACGGATCAAGGAAGACGATTCAAGCGTTCCTTATTTCTACAATGGGTATTGGTATGTTACGCGATATGAAAAAGGAAAAGAGTATCCGATTTACACGCGAAAGAAAGAGAGCTTAGATGCAGACGAAGAAATTTTATTCGATTGTAATACAATGGCTGAAGGCCAATCGTATTTCCGTTTGGTGGGGATGAACGTCAGTCCGGATAATAAATTAGCGGCATTCGGTGTAGATACGGTTTCCAGACGCCAATACACCATTCAGGTGAAGAACTTGGAAACAGGCGAGATTTTTCCAGAGAAAATCATGAACACAACAGGTGGTAGCACCTGGGCCAACGATAACAAGACCTTGTTTTACAATCGCAAGGATCCAGAAACACTGCGTTCTGAAAAAGTGATGAAACATAAATTAGGTAGCGACGCTGCTGAAGACGTTCTGATTTATGAAGAAGAAGATGAAACCTTCAATACCTATATCTACAAGTCAAAGTCGAAGGAATTTTTGATTATTGCGAACATCAGCACACTAACCAATGAATATCGTATTCTTTCGGCAGATACGCCAGATGCTGACTTTGCCATATTTCAACCGAGAGAACGTGGCTTAGAATACAGCATTTCGCATTTTGGAGATGATTTTTACGTCATTACCAACGCTGATGGGGCCACGAACTTCAAACTCATGAAAACCCCAGAAACGGCTACTTCCAAAGAGAACTGGACAGAGGTTATTGCGCATCGCAAAGATGTGTTGCTTGAAGGCGTAGATATTTTCAAAGACTATTTGGTGGTGAGTGAGCGCGATAACGGATTGAACAAGATCAACATCAAGCGCTGGGACGGTACTGCTGATTATTATTTACCATTCGACAATGAGACCTATACGGCCTACACCACCACCAACCTCGATTTTGAAACAGAAGTGCTTCGTTACAGTTATAATTCATTGACGACGCCTTCCTCCGTAATTGACTTCAATATGCGTACCCAAGAGAAAGAGGTGAAGAAAGAACAAGAAGTGCTGGGAGGGAAGTTTGATAAGAACAACTACGCCTCAGAGCGGGTTTGGGCCACTGCCGCCGACGGAACAAAAGTGCCCATTTCTCTAGTGTACAGAAAAGGGATGAAGAAAGATGGAAAAAATCCATTGTTGCAATACGCCTACGGTTCATATGGCGCTACCATTGACCCTTATTTTTCAACGGTGCGGTTGAGTTTATTAGATCGTGGATTTATTTATGCCATTGCCCACATCCGCGGTGGTCAATACCTCGGAAGAGATTGGTATGAAAACGGAAAGATGTTCACCAAGAAGAACACCTTCACCGACTTTGTGGATTGTTCTAAGTTTTTGATCGAAGAGGGCTACACCTCACAAGAGCATTTGTATGCTTCTGGCGGTTCGGCAGGTGGTTTGTTGATGGGCGCTGTGGTTAATATGGCTCCTGAACTGTACAATGGTGTGATTGCGGCTGTACCTTTTGTTGATGTAGTGACTACCATGTTGGATGATAGCATTCCGTTAACCACAGGTGAATATGATGAGTGGGGGAATCCAAATAATGAGGATTCATATCAATACATGCTTTCCTATTCGCCTTACGATCAAGTAAAAGCACAAGCATATCCTAATATGTTGGTCACAACAGGCTTACACGATAGCCAGGTTCAATATTGGGAACCCGCCAAATGGGTAGCAAAGCTTCGCGATATGAAAACTGATGCGAATGTATTGCTGCTGCATACCAATATGGACGCAGGACACGGTGGTGCTTCAGGTCGTTTTGCTGCTTTGAAAGAAGTGGCAGAGGAGTATGCCTTTTTGCTTGATTTAGAGGGAATTAGCGAGTAGTTCTAAAAAAAGTATATATTTGCAGGATTTCAATTTGTTTTGAAGTTATAGTGTTGAAACGCTACCTAACCCAACTTATATGAAGCAAGGCATAAACGCTTGTAATAGTGTCTTAGAGCTTGTTGGTAACACCCCCTTGATTAAGCTCAATAAAATTGTTGATGGTCTCCCTGGCGACTTCTACGCCAAATTTGAGGCTTTCAACCCTGGACACTCCTCTAAAGATAGAATCGCACTTTACATCATTGAAGAAGCCGAACGAAAAGGCATCATCAAACCCGGAGATACCATTATTGAGACCACCTCAGGAAATACTGGTTTTAGTATTGCCATGGTGAGCGTTATCAAAGGCTATGATTGTATCTTGGCGGTGAGCTCAAAATCTTCGAAGGATAAGATTGATATGCTGCGCGCCATGGGTGCGAAGGTATATGTGTGTCCGGCGCACGTCAGCGCAGACGATCCGCGTTCGTATTATCAGGTAGCGAAGCGTTTGCACGAAGAAATCACAGGTTCGGTATACATCAATCAGTACTTCAACCAATTGAACATTGATGCGCATTACCAAACTACAGGTCCTGAGATTTGGAAGAGTTCAAATGGGCAGCTAACACACTTCATTGCGTGTAGCGGTACTGGAGGAACCATTTCTGGAACAGCACGCTTTTTAAAAGAACAAAATCCAAATATCAAGGTGATTGGGGTGGATGCCTACGGTTCAGTGTTGAAAAAATACCACGAGACCAAAGAATTCGACGAGAAGGAGATTTATCCCTATCGTATTGAAGGGTTAGGTAAAAACCTCATTCCAACAGCAACAGACTTTGAGATCATTGATAAGTTCGAGAAAGTAGGGGACGAAGACAGCGCGCATACCGCAAGAGAGATTTCCAAAACGGAAGGAATGTTTGTAGGCTATACTAGCGGTGCCGTAATGCAAGCCGTTCGTCAGCTAGCGGAAGAAGGGGAATTCGACGAAAACAGTAAAGTTGTAATGATCTTTCCAGATCACGGATCGCGCTATATGAGCAAAATATACAGCGACGAGTGGATGCGAGATCAAGGTTTCTTCGATAGCATTTTCCAAGAAGAAGAACAACACATCGAGTACGTTCGCTAACGCACAAATAACAAGAAATATTAAAAGGGAAAGCCATGCTTTCCCTTTCTTTTTTGAATACTTTTACGGGCAAGTTCTTAGCTTAAATTACAACCACACATGAAGCATGTTTTAATCACCGGCGTTTCCTCAGGAATAGGCTACGCCATTGCGCAGTCTTTTCTCGAAAATGGATACCACGTATTTGGGAGTGTTCGCAAAGAAGCAGATGCTGAACGTGTCAAAAGTCAATTCGGTGAAGCCTTCACTCCCTTGATTTTTGATATTACAGATGAAGAGGCCATTGTGAGGGCTAAAGAACTCATGGAGAAGCAGCTCAACGGACAAGGATTGGCTTGTTTGGTGAACAATGCCGGCATCAATGTAAACGGTCCGTTGGCCTACATTGACCTCAAGGAAGTAGAATGGCAATTAGAAGTAAACGTTATTTCCTTACTGCGAGTTACGCAGATATTCTTGCCACTCCTTGGTTTCAACACCCATTACAAACCGGGCAGAATCGTGAATATCAGCTCTGCCGCTGGAAAGACCGTCCGACCGTTTTTGGCGCCATACGCAGCTTCTAAACATGCGGTTGAAGCACTGTCTGATGGTTTGCGTCGGGAGTTGATGGATTTTGGTATTGAAGTCATCGTTATTGAACCAGGACCCATTCAATCGGAGATTTGGACCAAAGCGCGAAACGAAGAACACGATTACAAAGGCACTCCTTACGAAAAGATCTATGACAACATGGACAAAGCTGTGGATGGCATGGAAGGCATTGCGATTCCTGCGAAACAAGTAGGAGATTTGGTCTACAAAGCCGTCGAAAGCAACAGCCCCAAAACGCGCTACCTCATTACGCCCAAGAAAATGCTTTTCTGGCTGGCAATCAATGTGTTCCCAGATCGTTTTCTAGACAAGATGATGAAGAAGCAAATAGACAAACTGAATCAATAACTAGCGTCAGTTCAACGTTTTAGGTAAAAGAGTGCAAAAATTGTAGCTTTCGGAAGTATTTTTTGCGTTTTTTTCAATAATGAAGCCCTTTTATGAGACCTTGACAAAAATAACTACTTTTGCCACTTGGCAAGTACCTAGATTTGCTTTTGATTGATAGACTAAAAAACCCCTTTAATGAAAGATCTTTTTGATAGAATTATTGAGAACAAGGGTCCATTAGGAAAATGGGCATCGCAGGCTGAAGGTTACTTTGTTTTTCCAAAATTGGAAGGACCGATCGGTAATCGAATGAAATTCAATGGAAAAGATGTAATCACCTGGAGTATTAACGATTATTTGGGTTTGGCGAACCTTCCTGAAGTAAAGCAGGTGGACGCCGACGCAGCCGCTGAGTATGGTGCTGCCTACCCTATGGGTGCCCGAATGATGTCTGGACATACCGAATACCACGAACAATTGCAAAACGAATTGGCTGAATTCGTTCATAAGGAGGCAGCCTATTTGCTCAACTTTGGTTACCAAGGTATCATGTCAGCTATTGACGCATTGGTCACTAAAAACGATGTAATTGTCTATGATGTGGATTCGCATGCGTGTATTATTGATGGCGTGCGCTTGCACCTCGGAAAGCGATTCACCTACAAGCACAACGACGTTGATAGTCTAGAAAAGAACTTGGAGCGCGCTACCAAAGTAGCAGAGCAAACAGGAGGAGGTATCCTCGTGATTTCTGAAGGTGTTTTCGGAATGCGCGGTGAACAAGGAAAACTCAAAGAAATTGTTGCCCTCAAGAAAAAGTTCAACTTCCGTTTGTTGGTAGATGATGCGCACGGCTTCGGAACGCTAGGAAAAACGGGTGCAGGAGCAGGGGAAGAGCAAGGCATTCAAGGAGATATTGATGTCTATTTCGCGACATTCGCTAAATCCCTAGCGGGTATCGGCGCTTTCTTGGCAGGAGATCAAGAAGTGATTGACTATCTGAAATACAATATGCGATCGCAAATGTTTGCGAAGTCGCTACCCATGATTTATGTGAAAGGTGCCTTGAAGCGACTACACATGCTACGCACTATGCCTGAGTTGAAAGCGAAATTGTGGGAAAATGTGAATGCCCTTCAAAATGGACTGCGTCAACGTGGTTTCGACCTTGGAACCACCCAAAGTTGTGTAACACCAGTCTATTTGAAAGGAAGCATTCCAGAAGCGATGGCCTTGGTGAAAGATTTGCGTGAGAACTTCGGAATTTTCTGTTCCATTGTTGTATATCCAGTCATTCCAAAAGGATTGATACTCTTGCGTATGATCCCAACCGCTTCGCATACACTTGAAGATGTACAGGTGACCTTGGAGGCCTTTTCAGCCATCCGAGACCGCTTAGAAAACGGAACCTATAAAAGACTTTCGCAAGCTGTAGCTGCCGCCATGGGCGAATAAAAGAGAGATTATATTACAGATAAAAAAACCGCTTTTCAGCGGTTTTTTATAGGTTAATTTCAAGCAACATTGCACAAACTATATTGCTTTACGGAAAGTTTGTCTTCGCTTATGCATGTGATGTTCGTAGCTCTTCCACAGTACCTGAATGGCTTTGTTTTCTTCTAGTTCAGGATTGGTCTCTACTTTGGTAATGCCATGCTTGTTGAATACTTCGATCATTTCCTTAAAAATAATGGCGGTGACCCCTTTGCTCTGATACTCAGGGTGAATGCCGATCAAATAAAAGGAAGCCGTATCATTCTTTTTCTGTGCCTTCAACAAGTGTAAAAATCCAAAGGGGAACATTTTTCCCTTCATCTTCTTCAAGGCTTTAGAGAAGGAGGGCATCGTAATAGCAAAGGCGATCAGCTTGTTGTTCTTATCCAAAATTCCGTTGATGAAGTCTGGATGAATGTAGCGAATGTATTTCTCCTTGTAATGATCTATCTGGTATTGTTGGATGGGTACGAATGTTTGAAGTTTGCTGTAGGTTTCATTCAGTAGTCCAAACATTTCATCTACGTAAGGAATGATCTCTTTGGCGTTCTTGAATTTCAATAGTTTCAACTGGTAGCGCTCTAAGACGATCTTTGAGAATTTCTCCACCTTCTCAGGGGACTCTTGCGGAATCTGGATTTTAAATTCGACCCATTCCGCGGCTTTCTCGTAGCCTAAAGCCTTGAAATGTTCAGCATAGTAAGAATGGTTGTACCAGGTGACCATGGTATTGAGCTCTTCAAAGCCATAGGTAAGTAGCCCAGCCTTATCGAGATTAGAGAAACCAACGGGCCCTTCTACGCTTTTTAACTGGTGTGCTTTTCCAAAGTCGATTACCTTTTGTAGCAAAGCTTTGGTTACCTCTAGATCATCGATCACATCGAACCAACCAAAGCGCACTTTGGATTTTTGCTGTTCTTTGACCTCCACCCAATTAATAATGGCAGCAATCCTACCGGCTAGTTTACCGTTTTTGTAGGCCAAGAAGTAGTGTGCTTCCGCATTGTTGAAAACGGGATTCTTCTTAGGGTCCATGGCGTCCAATTCCTCTTGAATAATGGGCGGAACCCAATAGGGTGAATCTTTGTAAAGTGTAAATGGAAAGGTTACGAACGTTTTGAGTTCTTTGGGGGTCTTGGCTTCTTGAATCTGAATCATTTAGCGAGCTTCATTAAAATCATCCTCGGCTTTTTGGTCTCGTTTTTTCTTTTTCTTATTCTTCTTTTTCTCAGCTTTCTTCTCGTCTTTTAAGCGTTGCTTTTCTTCTTTCCGCTTTCTTTTCTCTTCCTTCCGCTGTTCCTTTTCAGCTTTTTTGAGATCTTTTTCTTCTTGTTCTAACTCCATTTGCTCCTTGACCTCGTCATTGGCGCGCGCTCTCCAATCTCCGTCATCCTCTTCAATCATTTCACGAAAATCATTTCGAACGCGCCCACCACGCTCGTCTGTATCCTCCTCTAAATCTTCTTGCGAAGACCCGCGCGCTTCTCCGTTAGGCGCGTCTTCATCAAAAGCATCCAACGCTTCGGCATCGCGATCTCTGTCGCGTTTGCGACGTTTTTTCTCTTTTCGCTCTTCCTTTCGTTCTTTTTTAATCGCATTGCGCTTGGCAGTCTCTTCCTGCACAACTTCTCTTCCTAACTTACGCTGATAGCGCTCAAAAGACATCGCATCGTCTTCTGTATGATTGTCAATACGAAACGAAAGTCCAATATTACCAAAAATTCTGGAAGGCGTGTTCTTAATATTGCCACCAATGGTAGCATCTAGCTGAAGATTTCTTCGTAATAAATAGGCGGCACCGCCTCTAAATATCTGATCAGCATATACATCACTATCGAAAGTCTGGCTTTCTACATAAACGGACCATCTCGGATTTGGAAGGTTGTAGGTAACTGTGGCAATGAAGCCTAGCTCCGGAAAATCTGTACCGATACGGTTATAAGACAAATTCGTAACTAATACCCAGTCTTCGTGTGGATGCGACTGTGTTTGCAGGGACAAACGCGGACTAAAAGTCGGTTCATCTGAAGAATCGGGAAGGCCCACAACCTGGAAGTCTGCAAAATAGTTGCCGTAGGCAAAAGTATCTCCAAAATTCACATTAAAACCTGCATACACAGACACTGCAGGAATCAATTTCCGCCACTGGAAACCATTGTTGGCGTTCCAACTGCGAACATCTATACGATCTTCTTCTTTTTTTTGGCGCTTCTTGGAATATTTATCTGGGTCGAAAAACAAATACTTTGCTCCAATAGAATTTCGGTAAACCCCGTTTCGATTGATATTGACTGGAAATCCGACACGACTCTGCAATTGATCGAATTGGTATGTGAAGTCCCACATCAGCTCTAATTCATCGCGATACAAGCCATACCGAAGGGTAATATCTGTAGCATTTGCAATCACTTTACTATCATTGAAGCTGGCGTGCTTCATGAACTCTGTCTGATTGTCTACTTCAACCTGGAAAACGTGTTGCCCCACAGAAAAAGCGCCCATTGATTCGCCCGGTTTGTTCGAATTAATGGTCTCCGTGTACTGTGCCACCGTCCAATGGCACCAGAAAAATAGGATATATACAAAAGCAGTTTTGTACATGGACTTAGGTCGTTTACACTAATTGGGGCATTTGTTGAACGTAAGCTAATATAAAAAATTATGATTTCTAGGTATTTACCGAAGGTAATTAATCGGTATGACCGCGCACTTATTCGATGATTGGGGCTTGAACACTTCGAAATAAGGCGATTCTGCGTTTAACCGTATCTTTGCACAAGCATTGTTATTTATGAGTTTGATCAGTATCCTGGAAGCCTTTTTATGGCTCGTTTTGGCGTTTGTTTTATTTATTGGCTTGATTGTTTTCGTGGCGCCCTTTTTGTTGCGCTATTTCTTTAGAAGATTAGGGCGAAAGATGGAAGAGCAATATGGAAATGAATATCAGCGGTTTAATCGGGCATCTTCCAAGCCATTTAAGCCCAGCGAAAAGCCTCAGAAAAAAAACGAGGAGACCTTTGGCGAATACGTAGATTTTGAAGAAATTGACTGACCAAACATTCCTGCTGACCACATGAGCTTTCACCTCAAGCGATTTCTACCGCACATCATAGCTTTTCTCCTCTTTGTCACTGCTTCTTTGGCTTACTTTTACCCTGTTTTGAGTGGCCAGAAAATTGCACAATCAGACATCGTTCAATTCTCGGGCATGTCTAAACAAATCGTAGAGTTTCGGAAAGAAACAGGAGAGGAGCCGTATTGGTTGGATAATGCGTTTGTAGGAATGCCATCCTACCAAGTAAGCACACAATATCCACATGATTATATCAAGACGTTAGATATAACTATTCGATCGCTACCGCGACCGGCAGGCACCTTGTTCTTGTATTTTGCTGGTTTATACGTGCTGCTACTGGTTATGAAGGTCGATTGGCGACTAGCGATTCTCGGGGCTTTGGCTTTTGGGTTTTCAACCTACATGATTATACTGCTCGGTATCGGGCACAATTCCAAAGCCATTGCTATTGGCTATATGCCCTTGGTTTTGGCCGGTATTTTACTCACTTTTCAACGGAAATATCTGTGGGGCTTTGCCATAACAACCTTATCCTTAGCACTGAATATCAGCGCAAATCACTACCAAATGACCTATTATTTATTGCTTTTGGTACTTGCCTTAGGTGTCGTCTATTTGGTGCAGGCCTTCAAAGAAAAAGAACTTCCGCAGTTTTTCAAAACAGTTGGTATGCTTGCCGTGGCGGCCTTGCTGGCTCTAGCCATGAATAGCAGCAAACTGTTAGCCACACAAGAATATACGGAATTCAGCACACGGGGGACGAGCCAGTTGACCATCAACCCAGATGGAACTCCAAAAGAAAGCAATTCGGGCTTGTCTAAGGAATACATCACAGAGTATAGCTATGGCATTACAGAAAGCCTAAATCTCTTTGCTGCTAGGCTATTTGGTGGTTCAAGTAGCGAAGCCTTGGATATAGATTCCCACGCCTATGAAGTTTTGGTCAAAGAGATGAATGTACCCACGCGGCAAGCCCGTGAAATCATTCGTGGATTGCCCTTGTATTGGGCTGATCAACCTTTTATTGGCGCACCTGCCTACATTGGCGCAATGGTGGTTTTCCTCTTCGTGCTCGCCTTGTTTTTGGTAAAAGGGCCTACCAAATATTGGCTTGTTGCTGGCACCTTGCTTTCATTGTTCTTATCGTGGGGAAAGAATTTTGAGTTCCTCACAAATTTGATGATCGACCATATGCCGCTATACGATAAATTCCGAGCGGTTTCTTCCATACAAGTCATTTTGGAATTGTGCATTCCTGTGCTGGCTTTCATAGGTTTATCAAAGTTTTTTTCCAACGAAACTCCTTCTGATGAAAAATGGAAGGCCTTGAAATGGAGTGTAATGATCGTTGGTGGAATAGCCGTTCTCCTTTTGCTCTTTAAAGGCGTATTTTCCTTTACAGGTCCCAACGATGCCTATTACCGTGACAACTACTATGGCTTTGACTTAATGGAGGCTATCAAAGAAGATCGAAAGGCCATGTTTACAGCTGACCTTCTTCGTTCATTAGGATTTGTGGTTGTTGCTGCCCTTGCATTATACTTCTTGTTTAAAGAAAAGCTAAAAGAAAACATCGCCATCATCCTGCTTGGAGGACTCTTACTTTTTGACCTAGTATCAGTAAACTGGCGTTATGTGAATGACGAAGACTTTGTATCCAGACGTACCTACGACCGTCCGTTTGTAGCCACTGAGGCCGACCGACAGATTCTGCAGGATCCTGGTCACTTCCGCGTGTATGAACCCGCACTGGGCATGAGTAATGGTCGTACCGCTTATTTCCACAAGACAATTGCGGGCTACCATGGCGCTAAGCCTGCGGCCATTCAAGAGTTGTATGATTTTCACATCGCGAAGAACAACATTCAGGTATTGAACATGCTGAATGTAAAGTATGTGATTCGACAAGGAGAAGATCAGCAGGCCGTGGCATTATCAAATCCAAACGCCAATGGCAATGCTTGGTTTGTAGATGAAATTCGTGTTCTGGAGGATGCAGATGCTGTTATAAGTTCCCTTGATACCTTGAATACGAAACGATTCGCTGTTACACTGTCTAAGGAAGTTGAAGAAAGGGGAGTAGCCCAACAATTTTCGAATCGAGTTTCAGATAGTATTTACCTTACCGCCTACCAACCTAATTCATTGCGTTACCAGACGGTAAGGCAGCAGGAAGGATTGGCTGTCTTTTCAGAAATGTATTATGCCGATGGCTGGAATGCGTACATTGACGACGAGTTGGTTCCCCATTTCAAGGTTAATCACGCCCTGCGGGCTTTGTATATGCCAGCAGGAAAGCACACCATTGAATTTCATTTTGAGCCCAAGGTTATTCAAAGAGGCGCGACCATTACACTAGCAGGCTACGGAATCTTCGTATTACTCATGTTAGGCGCAGGATATCGCTACTACAAAAAGCAAGAAGATGTACGAGGATAGTATGCCCAATAGGCGGTATGCCTTGACCTTGAGTTTTCTAAAGAAAGTATTGCCACCTACAACCGTACTAGACTTGGGAATTGAAAATCCATTTAGCCAAATAATGAAAGCCAACGGCTACACGGTGATGAATACCTCCGGCGAAGATTTGGATACCGAACGAATAAGTGTTCATACGGAAGAAGTAGATGCCATTGTGGCCTTTGAGATTCTGGAGCACTTGCTAAATCCTTTTTCCCTCTTGCAGGAAATAAGGGCCAACAAATTGGTCGTGACCGTGCCCTTAAAGTTGTGGTTCGCCCCTGCGTATCGCCATAAAACTGATGAACGAGATCGTCACTATCACGAATTTGAAGATTGGCAGTTTGATTGGCTGCTTGAGAAAACAGGTTGGAAGATAATGACCAAGGAGAAGTGGACCAGTCCTACTGGTCAATTCGGCATTCGTCCTTTATTGCGAAGATTTACGCCGAGATACTACGCCGTATATGCAGAACGAATACCTAATTTCAAAGCACCAGCTCTATGAGTTATATCTGTATGGTGGTCGACGGACCGTATCCGCAAGACATTCGTGTGCGCAAGGAAGCGGAGAGTCTAGCCAAGGTCGGAGAAAAAGTGGTGGTGGTTTGTCCGTATCAGTATGGACTTGAAAGAAATGAAGTAGTCAATGGAGTCGCCATTGCACGAATCGGAAGTCATTATTCATTCCGTAAGCGCGGAATACAAGATATACTGAATGGTATATTTAATAAGCACTTCTATTTCTACAAAGGATTTCAGCAGGTTTTAAAAGCTTATGATATTGATTGGCTGCATGTGCATGATTTGCCATTAGCGCATACGTTTTTGAAGTTTCGTAGCGAAGTAAAGTATGGACTCATCCTCGATTTACACGAGAATTACCCAGAGGCACTAAAAGTCTGGTTCAAATGGCGCCGCAATCCTCTTATCAAACTGAAGAACGCACTTTTTTTCAACCCGAAAATGTGGGCAAAGCGTGAAAAGTCAGCTTGTGAAGCTTTCGATCGTGTGATTTGTGTGGTGGATGAGATGAAGGAACGATTGGTGAAAACATATGAAATTCCTCAGGAAAAATTCGTAGTTGTGTCTAACATGGAGAGCATCAATTTTGTAAAGGATTTTGAGAAGGGTCGAAAGTCTCACAAAACAAAAGACTTCGTCATTTCCTATACCGGCGGAATTGGTCCCCATCGCGGCCTGGATACTGCGATTGCTGGAATGTCGTTAGTACGGCGTGAAATTGCCAACGCAAAGCTCGTTATCGGGGGCAGTGGCAGCAAAGATGTGATGCGGCAACTCAAAAGTCAGGTTAACATGCTGAATCTACAGCATTGTGTAGATTTCAAAGGACAATTGCCTTATCCCGAATACCGAAAGGCTATCTTAAGTGCAGACGTGAATATCATTCCTCATAATCGCAATGGGCACACTGATAATACCGTGCCGCACAAACTCTTTCAAATGATGACCGTGAACAAACCCTTGTTGGTGAGTAGTAGCAAGCCCTTGGCGCGTATTGTCTCGGAATACGACGCAGGTTATATCTTTGAAGCAGATAACCCGCATGATTTCGCACAAAAAGTAATTGAAGTGTATAACCGTCCAGAAATCGCAATGGCAAAGGCACAACGCGGCAAAGACGCGGTGGTTCATAGCGGATTAAATTGGGAAACAGAAAGTAAGAAGCTGATTGCACTCTATGCCAGCAAATCGTAAGAAAGTATTAATCATTACTTATTACTGGCCGCCTGCCGGGGGTTCTGGCGTGCAGCGGTGGGTTAAATTTGCCAAATACTTGCGCGATTTCGGTTGGGAACCTGTCATCTATACTCCTGAGAATGCAGACTATCCCTTAGTCGATAAGCGTATGGGTGAAGAATTGCCTTCAGATCTTGAAATTCTTAGAAGACCGATTTGGGAGCCCTATCAATTGGCGAGTTGGTTCACCCGACAACAGAAGGAACACCGTGCAGGATTCATTGACAAAGAAGGCAAGCGAAGTTGGTTGCAGCGTTTTGCACTCTATATTCGGGCGAATTGGTTTGTGCCCGATGCACGAAAATTTTGGATACGTCCATCCATTCGATTTTTAAAGCAATATCTTCAAGAACATCCTGTAGCTGCCATAGTTTCCACCGGACCACCCCATAGTATGCACCTGATTGCCGAGGGTGTTCATGAACAAACTGATATTCCATGGCTAGCCGATTTTCGAGATCCCTGGAAGTCTATCTACTACTTACACCGTTTGCCGCTCACCTCCAAAACCCAACAAAAACATCTGAAACTAGAACGCGCAGTAGTTCAAAAGGCGAATTTGGTCACTACAGTAAGCCACAGCATCGCTGAAGAGTTAGGAGCCCACGGGAAGACAGTGGAAGTCATTTACAACGGTCATGATCTACCGACGCCAGATGAATCCATACCTCTGGACAAGCACTTCAGTATTGTGCACGCTGGTATTATGAATGGCGATCAAGATCCTGAAGGGCTGTGGCAAGTGATTGCTGAACTCGTAAAGGAAAATGTTCAGTTCAAGGAAAAACTGCGCATCAAATTGGTAGGTGTAGTGAGCGATGAAGTCATGGCCTCACTGGAAAAGCACCAACTGCAATCTTTTCTAGAGCTTCCTGGCTACGTTTCCCACGAAAAAGTATACGAATACCAAACCAAAGCGCAATTGTTGTTGCTAAGCATCAACAAAGTACCTAATGCCAAAGGAATTATCACTGGAAAACTTTTTGAATACCTGGCTGTCAATCGCCCCATACTGGCCATTGGACCCGCTGATGGTGATTTGGCGACCATCTTAAACGGAAGTGGTGGAGGGACCATTCTAGAACACAAGGACACTGAGGGTATGAAACAGTTCCTAGAAGTTGCCTTTCAAAAGTATCAGCAGGGAAAGCTGTTGGGCACCACGAAAGATGTTTCGCAATATAGCCGCAGAACCCTTACTAGGCAATTGGCGAAGCTCCTAGATTCACTTTGATTTGTATCATTTCAACAGTGTCAATTCGAGTGAATTTCACGAATGCAATGAGTGAAATTTGTATCGAGAATCGGTTGCTTATGATTAAGCCAGTTCTCGATACATTCGCGTATCGCGAATACTCGAACTGACAAGGATATCAGGTGATAAGAAGCCAGATCATACATGTCCACAAAAAAAGTCCCCACTGTCTGCCGAAGCTTCTAGCGGGGACTTCCAACTAACCAACCAAAACTCTTAATCTCTTATTAGCTGCGCTTTCTAACAGTTCTTGAACTGCGACTCGGCGCTTTATTCGTTCTTTTTGTCGTCGTACTTCGCTGAACCTTTCTATTGGTAGTACGCGAAGTAGAGGCACTTCTTTTCTTAGTAGATGAACGTTGTACCGAAGCGTTGCGTTTGCTACTAGTGCTTCGTTGTACCGTGCGCTTGTTGTTGTCGCGCTTCGTGGAAGTGCTTACCGTACGCTTACGCTTTGTGGTAGGCGTGGTGTTGCGCTTCACGGTGGTACTTTTTCGGTTCACCGTTCTTCCATTATCAGTATTCCGTACTACGGTACGCTTTCTTTTCGTAGTGGTCGTATTGCCACGGTTCACTGTTCTTCCTTCGGTATTTCTACGTACAGTCGTTTCACCATTTCTACGAACCGTTCTGCCATCCGTATTTCTTCGTACGGTGTTCTCACGATTGTTACGTACCGTTCTTCCTTCACCATTTCTGCGTACGCTGGTGTCGCTGTTTCTTCGACTCACACGCGTGTCGCCTCTTTCGATGCGTCGGTAACGATCGCTGGTAGCGATAGCACTTCGGCGTTGTACACGACTATCGTTTCTGTAAACGTCTCTGCGGTTTCTGTTCGCATTGTAGCGATAGGTCGTTCCAATCGCAGCATAATGACGCCTGAAATTGTTTCTATAAGGACTGTAGTAGGTATAACGTACAGGAGCGTAAAATCTTCTATAAGGTCTGTAGTCTACCAGACAATAGTTCACATGCGGACGAACGAACCAGTTATAGAACGGGCGGTACACAAAGCGTCTGTTGTATACATTGATAAAACCTGTGTAGTGGGTGAATACGCCTACGTTGTTGTAGAAGACGTTGAGTCCACCTACACGCACCACACGACGATTGTTGTAGCGAATATCTACATCACCAATCTGGCTCACGCGACCGTACCAGTCGTAATAGATCGGTACGTTCTCTACCTGAATCACAGCACCGTAATCGTCATACTGTACGAAGGCACCGTAA
>CAWUKP010000003.1:0-26254 GCA_963922975.1 uncultured Spongiivirga sp.
AAAACCCAGGGTGCAATCAACTTGTATTTAATGCCCTACCAATTAGTGTACCGTGACGTTGGTTTTGGATCTTTTGCTGGTCAACCAGGAGGAACCGGTTTTGCTCCTACCTACTCTCATATTACTGGTTATGGGGGTGAAGTTCGTTATTACGTTACCAAAAAATATGTGGTCTACACCTTATACAAAGGGAATTTCAAAAAAGCCCTTCAAAAAATTACCGCTGACAAACCTCAAATCTTAGAGAAGGTTAACATCCGAAAGGCTGACTATGAAATGATTCCTGAGATCATTGAACTTTACAACTCCCTTTAGATAAGGTTATAAGTTAAGCTGAAGTTTACTCCACTTTCAGGGTTTCGGTTTTAGTCTGACCATTCAGTACTACCTGGATCGTGTAATCTCCCTTTGGCAAATAGTACAGCCCGTTATCCGCCTCGTTCAATTTTGCTTTGCGATGCTTCTTTACATAGGCCTTGCGACCTTCTTCTGAAAAAGTGAGATCGTATTCTTGCCGATTAAATCCATGATCCGCGTCCAACTCAAAACGATTGACCACGACTTTCTTATCCCCCAACACGGTAATCGTAGCCTTGCCCTTTTGTGCAGCATAAAAGTGAATGTCGCGACTCGGTTCCCTGGGTTCCGACCAGCTACTCCAACTACCACCCCAGCGTTTGGAGTGTCTAATTTTTTTCACGGGAAAAAGGTGCAGATCGTTTGCCAATAGCTCCTCATCCGCTTCTTGCAAACGTGCAATATCCGCTTTGTAAATACTTCTTCCATGTGTACCTAAAAGCAAGTGCTTTTCTTCTGGCTGAATGACCATATCATGCACGGCCACAGGCACTAAACCTTCTGAAAAGGCCTGCCAGTTCTCGCCCTGGTCAAAAGTCACATAGGCACCATTGTCAGTTCCCAAATAGAGAATATTTTCATTCTCTGGGTCCTCGCGAATCACATTTACGGGAGACAGAGGCAGATTTCCTTTGATGTCTTTCCAAGTCGCACCGTAATCATCACTCATGTAAACATAGGGCACAAAATCATCCCAACGGTATCCATTGAGGGTCACGTACACACGTTCTTTTTCATGGCTGGACGCGATGATGCGACTTACCCACAGCTCTTGGGGTAAACTACTAGAAAGATTTTCCCAGCTACCGCCGCCATTTTTGGTGACATGTATCAAGCCATCGTCGCTACCCACATAGATCAGCCCAAATTTCAAAGGAGATTCTGAAATGGTAGTGAGGGTGCCGTAGGCTACATTTCCTTTCTTTCCGCCTTGGGTCAAATCGTCTGAAATGGCTTCCCAATCTTCTCCCTGATTGAGCGAACGATGCAATTTATTACCTCCGAAATAGAGAATGTCTTGGTTGTGCGATGATAGTAAAATTGGCGTCTGCCAATTGAAACGATACGGTGTTTCCCCTAATTCGTGCTTGGGTTGAATGTAAGAGCGATCTCCTTCACCCAAATCCAAACGGTAATAATTTCCGAACTGAAAACCTGTGTATACGATATCTGGATTTCGGGAATCTATTTGAATTTGCATACCGTCGCCACCCATGATACTCTCCCAAGGATACTGACCGCTCTGGTGCCATCTTCTATCCTCACGGGCATTATGAGCACCCTTCCAGACACCGTTATCTTGTAGACCACCATACACGTGGTAGGGATCTTGGTTATCGACGTTGATGGCGTAAAACTGACCAACGGTAGTCGAATTGTTCTTGATCCAAGTTTCACCATCGTCGTAAGTTATGTTGATTCCACCATCGTTCCCGTTGATCAAGTGACCAGGCATGTTAGGATTGATCCACAATGCATGATGGTCCGCGTGTACGTTTTCTTGACTTATCGATTCCCATGTTTTACCGCCGTCTTCGGATTTCAGTTGAGGAACGCCTGCAATGTATACTTTGTCTTTGTTACTCGGATCTACCCGAATCTGTGCAAAATAATAGCCATAGCTATAGAATAGGTCGTCGATATAGTCTTCGTTCATTTTGACCCAGGTGGTCCCACCATCCTCACTGCGATAGACTTCGGCACCAACAACGGGCGTGTCGAACAATTGGGCATTGGCATCTTCGAGATAGTGCACTAGGTCGATAGGTTTAATATCACCACTGCGAATCATTTGTTTCACATTTTCTGCACGATACTTCTCCTGAAAATCATTTTCTTTCAAGAAATCGTTGAGCTTTTTGTCTTCCAAAGCCAAGAATTCGTCCTTCGTCATTTCGCGAAAATCATCCTTGGTAAGACCCTCTTCTTCATCTTCCTCTTCTTTATCTCTTCGGAATTGATTGTCGTGCACGGCATAGATGGTATTTTCATCAAACACTGCCAATCCAATTCGCCCTACGCCTTCACCTGTTGGGAAACCACTGCCTTCTGCGGTGACCTTCTCCCAAGTTTGTCCACCATCTGTACTTCTATAAATAGCAGATTCCTCTCCATTACCTTCAAAATTCCAAGCCTTGCGGTCCTTTTGCCAAGCGGCAGCAAATTGAAGACTGAAGTTGTTGGGTGCCACGGCGAGATCGATAACTCCTGTATTTTCGGAGATGAATAAAGTCTTTTCCCAAGTTTGACCACCATCGGTAGTGCGATACACGCCTCTTTCTTCATTGGGTGAATACAAATGTCCCACGGCGCTTACCACTACTTCCTCAGGGTTGTTGGGGTTGATCACGATTCTACCAATATGGTGCGTATCGTGCAAGCCCATGTTCTCCCAAGTTTCTCCTTTGTCGGTAGACTTTAGGATTCCGATACCCGCGTAGGAAGAGCGCGAGGAATTGTTTTCGCCCGTACCTACCCAGATGGTTTCATTGGCCCAATCCACAGCGATGTCGCCAACATTCTGCGTAGCAGCGTTGTCAAGAACAGGTTCAAAGGAAGTTCCATTATTCTTGGTATGCCAAAGACCACCTGACGCATAGGCCACATAGAATTCCGTTGGGTTTTCAGGATTCACATCTAAGTCAACCACCCGACCGCTCATCACGGTGGGGCCAATGTTCTCAAATGAGATGTTTTTAACAAGAGAAGTTTCTTCTAGTTGCTTCTTTGCGGTTAATGATTGAAGATAGGCTTCGGCCGAAGTGGCCGGTTGTTGCGCCCAACTAAAGAATCCAATAAAAAGTGTGGAGAGATAAAAATGCTTCATGTGTTGATGGTTGGATTTTGCTAAAACTTGCTGAAATTACCAAAACTGCCTTCGTCGACAAAACTTTTTCATGCAAGTTTAACAAGTTGTATTTTTGAGGGAACGACCAATACTTCCGATATGAAATACCATCCAATCGATCGAAATCTCTTTATCAAAAACCGCAGTAATTTCATGGCGCAGATGAAGCCCAATAGTTTGGCAGTCTTCAATTCCAATGATATTTACCCGATTTCCGCAGACAGTACCATGCCGTTTGAGCAACACCGTGACATCTTTTATTTGAGCGGTGTAGATCAAGAAGAAAGTGTGCTTGTGTTATTTCCAGACGCACCCGAAGTGAAGCATCGCGAAATCTTGTTTTTACGAGAAACCAACGAGCATATTGCGATTTGGGAAGGTGAAAAGCTGACCAAGGATCGCGCTTTTGCGGTCTCAGGTGTAAAAACAGTGTATTGGTTACAGGATTTAGAGAAGGTTTTCAAGGAATTGATGACCTATGCAGAGGTGGTGTATGTGAATACGAATGAACACTACAGAGCCAATGTGGAAACGGAAACGCGCGAAGACCGCTTCACCAAATGGTGGAAATCACAATTTCCTGCCCATCAAGTGGCTAAAAGCAATCCTATCTTGCAACGCCTGCGCTCTGTGAAAGACAAAATCGAATTGAACATCATGCAAACCGCTTGCGACATTACAGAAAAAGGTTTCCGTAGGGTGCTTGATTTTGTAAAGCCAGAAGTATGGGAGTTTGAGATTGAAGCAGAATATTTGCATGAATTCTTGAGAAATCGTTCCAAGAAATTCGCCTACACGCCTATTATTGCAAGTGGAAGCAACGCCAACGTTTTGCACTATATCGAAAACAACCAACAATGCAAGGAAGGTGAGTTGATCTTAATGGATGTAGGGGCAGAATACGCCAATTATAGCAGCGACATGACCCGTACGATTCCGGTGTCTGGGCGTTTTACGGAACGCCAAAAGGATGTTTACAATGCGGTTTTGCGTGTGAAGAATGAAGCCACTAAAATGCTCGTTCCTGGTGCTTTTTGGAAAGAATATCACGTGGAAGTAGGCAAGCTGATGACTTCAGAATTGCTCGGGTTGGGATTGTTAGACAAAGCGGATGTGCAAAACGAAGATCCTGATTGGCCCGCTTATAAAAAGTACTTTATGCACGGCACCAGTCATCATATTGGACTCGATACCCATGATTATGGCTTATTACACGAACCCATTGAGGCGAATATGGTCTTTACGGTAGAGCCTGGTATTTATGTACCCGACGAAGGCTTTGGCATACGTTTGGAAGACGATGTAGTGGTTCAAGAAAGTGGCGAACCTTTTAATCTGATGCGCAACATTCCGATTGAAGCAGAAGAGATTGAAGACTTGATGAATCGGTAGCTAATTTTACCCTCACCTTACCCTCTCCCCAAAGAGAGGGAACTATCAATCCAGTTTCTCTGCTAATTTGGCAAACACCTGTTTCGGATTCTTTTGTTCGTAGAGAACAGCATAAACAGCATCAATAATAGGCGTTTTGGCACCGTTCTTTTGATTGATCTCGAACGCACTTTTGGTAGCATAATAGCCTTCAGCCACCATGCTCATCTCCATTTGTGCAGATTTTACGGTATATCCTTTGCCTATCATGTTCCCAAACATACGATTGCGACTAAATACCGAATAGCCTGTTACCAATAAATCGCCCAAATAGGCCGAATTATTGATGTTGCGCTTCATCTTATGTACTTTCTTGATAAAGCGCTTCATCTCACGAATGGCGTTGCTCATCAACACACTTTGAAAGTTATCACCATAACCCAAACCATGAGCAATTCCAGCGGCAACCGCATAAATATTCTTTAAAACAGCCGCGTATTCAGTTCCGATGATATCTTCGGTTACATTGGCCTTGATATATCGACTATCGAAGGCTTTGGCAATGAATTTGGCCTTTTCCTCGTCGGCACAAGCGATGGTGAGATACGAAAGTCGCTCCAAGGCAACCTCTTCGGCATGGCAAGGCCCCGTAATGACACCAATGTTCTCAAAAGGGATGTCGTAATGATCGTGAAAGTGCTCACCAACAATCAAGCTGGTCTCTGGAACGATTCCTTTAATGGCCGAAAAGATGATCTTGTCTTTAAGCGATTCTTCCAATTTTTGAAGTTCGCTGTGTAGAAAAGCCGAAGGAATCACGAAAATCAAATAATCGGCCTCACGCACCACCTCATTAATATCGTTGGTGAGTTTTAATTGTTCCAAGTGAAACTCAACCGAACTCAAATAATTGGGATTGTGCTTGTTTTTTAGAATGTGTTCTTTCGCATAAACACTTCTCATATACCAGTGAACCACATCCACATTTTCACACAACATTTTGACAATAGCGGTGGCCCAGCTGCCGCCACCCAAGACGGCTATTTGAGGATTTTTAGACATATACTTTGGTGTTCTACACTCAAAGGTAGGTAATATCCAATAACACCTCACCCTATCCCTCTAATCAAGGAGAGGGAACTTACTTTAAATGGGCGAACTATCAGTTGATTTAAACTTAATGTATTCATTATTAGATACTTACTATTTTGGCACGATGCTTGGTTATTTCTTAACTGTAACCGTAAATCTCAGGCTTATGAAAACTTTGAAACTACTATTTGGAAGTATGCTTTTAGCAACTTTGTTTACTTCTTGTGTTGCTGAAGTAATTGTGGAAGATGATTTTATCATCGAAGAGCCCGGGATTACCTTAAATCAATTACTGGGTTCGTATGAATTGTGGTATGTGAATATTCACGAAACTACAGGTAGCGGCGAAGTTCCCTTTTTGCAGAAGGCCTTTACCGTGTCCTTTCGAGGAGGCGTGATGTACGCCAACAACAATCTGGTTGGTATTGGTAGTCAAGGAAATGGTTTTGGAATCGACGTAGGTCGTTACAGTACTTTTGACATGATCTTGGAAGTAAATCACGATCTTGACGGCTTGTGGGACCTTGAAGTCTATCAACTCAGCGCTAATCGTATTAGAATGTACGATCGCTTCAGTAATACCTCGTATTTCTTAACAGGTTACGATCGTTTCAACTTTGATTACGATTTGGTATTCTATGATAACATTCACTATTTCTTGCAGGAATATGAAGTGTGGGAAAAGATTTATGCGAGTGAAGAAGGCGCGCTGAATGACTTTGATGAAGAGAACTACTTGCGATTTTTGGCTGGTGGTAGTGATGATACCTTCGAATCATCTACCGATGCCCCTGGAACGCCTCTAAATGATCTGATCTGGGATTTCATTGGCTACTATCAAGTATTTGATGTGCCGGGTGAACCCTATCTGAAAACGATCACGCTGAGCTATGATTCGTTTGGAGATGACTATTTCGAATTGCTTGTCTTAGACGATGCCACGATCGAATTATTTCACCCTGACTCTGGCACCACCTATGAATTTGGAGGTCTTGGATACATACAGTACTTGAGAAATGCTGAAGGAAGTCAAACGTCGGATCGCAAGCGTAAGAAGATTGTGAATAAGACGATGGACGTGAAACGAAAGAGTCCTTTGAAAAAAATGAAGAGAAACTAAGGTTTGCCTCAGTTGGTTATTTAGTTAGCAATAGAAAGCCGCTCCTTAAAAGAGCGGCTTTTTTCTTTTTCTCTTATCCAAGGGGTAGGATTTACACTAAGAGAACCATTGCTGGTAAGGAATCCTGCTCAACAACAAGAGCAAGCCCAGCAAATAAAACACCCCAATATTTTTGAATTTGGAAGAAGACGCTACTTTCTTCTTATGTCTAGACCACCCTATCGTGATCAATACGATTGCGATAATATTGGTGAGTGGATGTTCCACCAAATAAAGACGCAATGTGGCGTCTTTCATCACGGCACTCATGCCACTATTGAGGGCAGTCTCAAAATAGGGACTCACAAAAAGGAGAATGAGTCCTATTAACAATTGGATGTGAGAAGTAATCAACCCAAAAAGGGAAATCCGAAGATCTTTGGCTTCAAATTCTTTCTTTCCGGCTAGTTTGATCAATGCGTTGGCGGTGGCAAGTACCAGTACCAGTAATACCAAATAGGCCCAATAGGAATGTAAAAATTGAACGGTAGTATACATAATGGAAGGTTGTGATTAGTTAGCTGTCTAAAGATATGGTGAATGCAGAACATAAAAAAACCCTGCCGATTGGGCAGGGTTTTCATACTGTATAAAGCGTATTAATTAAAGATATATCTCAAACCAAATTGCATTTGCCATCTTGAAGATTGAATACCTCTATCATCTAATTGATCAGTATTCTCAAGACCTCTTTCATTCACAAGGAATACAGGTGCTTCCCCAGGTCCTAGGTCGCTAGGTTGTGACACCACATTCAAAATCTGAACATTCTGCGAAGCAAAACGTCTCTGACCCCAATCTTTGTTCAAAAGATTTGTGAAGTTGAAAATATCAGCCGTGAACTGCAAGGTGTGCTTCTTACCCCATGCATCGATAGTGAAATCCTGAAGGAAGCGAAGGTCAATTACATGACTCCAAGGACCTCTGTCGCCATTACGCTCTGCATACTGCCCTCTACGCTCTCTTAGGTAGTCACTCTCTTCAATAAGTGCATTTAAGGTTTCCCACTCATCATCAGTAGAGCCGTTACCATTGTCGTCAAATAGTCTAATCTCAGAAGCATCAGCTGGAATGTACATCAATGCGTTGTCTCTAGTGTCATCAAACAAAAGGTTACCACCAAATCTACTGAAGCCAGCATCTTCTCTTTCAGAACTACCATAAGTGAATGAGTAAGGAGTTCCTTGAACACTTTCATGGAAGAAACCTAATTGAGTTCTAAAGTTGTCATTCCACTTAAAGTTGAACGTGAAGTTACTTGAGATACGATGTCCTTGGCTAAAGTCAGAACGAGAAATTCCTACTCTGTTCTTTCCATTCACCGTTTGGATGTTTCTCCACTGCGAACTGTTCTGAGAAGAAGTTCCGTCGAAGATAGCTTCACCATCACCGTAAGACCAAGTAGTAGCACCACTAACAGAAATTTGATCTGTTAGCTGCGAGAATGGCTTACTCAACGTAAATGCAGTGTTCCAAGAATACCCTGCACCCGTATTAGATGCTAAAATAACGCGGTTATAGCTTGTTATTCTGTTGAAGGCATTGTAGAAAGGTCTGTTATCTGCTCCAGCATACGTTCCTTCTGGTTCACCAATGTTTAAGTTCTCATAGAAAACCTCTGTGATATTATCAATGTAAAAACCTTCTGCACTAGCTACGAAACCTCCAGGAAGTTGTTGATCTACCGCTAAGCTATACTTCAAACGCTGTGGCAACTTGAAGCCAGAAGCAAAAAGGTCTACATTACCACCTCTGTCTCCAGATTCTGGATCTAGGTGACGAGGTTGATCGTTTACATCAGGGTTGAAGAAGATAGGATCGTCGAAGTCACGCTCATCACTAAATCCACCTGTAACACCACCGTTGTTGTTGTAGACACCCCCTGGCCATACAAATGGCAATCTAGAAGTGAAGATTCCTAAACCACCACGGATCTGTGTAGTTCTATCTCCATTCACATCCCAGTTAAAACCTAATCTAGGTGCTACGTGTACGATGGTTGACACACCTCTTCCAACGCGCGCTCCTTGCAAATCTTTACCTGCAGCTTCCAATAACGGAATAGCGTTCTCGTTGAAATCGTCATTAACCGCGTAATCATCCCAAACAGGAATATCAAAACGAATACCTGCTGTCAGTCTGAAGTCGTCAGAAATCTGTACTTCATCTTGGAAGTAGAATCCAAACTGTGCTACATCAAACTCTGCGGCACCAGGAGAATCATCTCCAATTGCCGAGCTCAACACTCCGTACCCATGGTCATAGGTACTGGCAGCATCACCGTCTAAAAACTGTTGTACACTTCTGTACCCGTAAGTACCGAAGTTGTTAGCGAAGAAAAGGTTCTTGATACTTGAGAATTCGTTGTGTGTACCAATGGTAATGGTATGAGCTCCTTTGTAAATCTCAAAATTGTTTGTGATGGTAAACACGTCAGCATCCAATAGGTTTGCAGTAGAGAAACGCTCTGCTCCTATTTCTATGAAACCAGCACCATAATTAATTCTGATAGTTGGAAATGGATCTCCCAATGGATCTCTATCGTCACGCTGTCTGGTATATCCGAAGATAAGGCTGTTCGCCACCTTGTCACCTTGGTAACTCCATTCTAAAGAGCTGGAAAGCGTCTTAGAGGCGAATAACTCAGAACCATTTACGAAACCAAGAAACGAAGGACTTGAGTTTCTTGCCTCCAAGTTTTCGGCATTCACATAACGCGTACTAAAAGATAACTTGTTTTTCTCATCGATGTTCCAGTCAAGCTTTGCAGTAATCTTGTCACTCTCTAGTGTTCTATTACTACGTTCAAAACCTCCAGCATCGTACCCATATTCATTAGCGATAAAATTCACCAAGTTAGTGATATCCTGTGCATTTGAATCACCTGTGTAATTACTAAAATTGAAGGGTTGAGGCGTTTCTTCGTCTTGACGCTCATAGTTGAAGAAGAAGAACAATTTATCTTTAACAATAGGTCCTCCTACTCTAAAACCATAGGTTTCAGAACTAAACTCGTCTAGCTTTTCTCTTTCTTCTCCGGCGCTTTCATCAACCAAAGATGGTGGAGTCTTGCCCGCCAAACTTTCATTTCTTAGGAAACCGTATACAGAACCTTCCCATTCGTTCGTACCTGAACGTGTTACGGCACTGATCGCACCCCCTGCAAAACCAGAGATCTTAACATCATATGGTGCCAACTGTACAGTAAATGACTCGATAGCGTCTACTGAAAATGGACTCACTCCAGTTTGTCCACCGTTGGTTCCTGAACCAGCTAAACCAAATACATCGTTATTCACCGCACCATCAATGTAGATCGCGTTGTAACGGTTATTCTGACCTGCAAGTGAAATAGAGAAACCATCATCACCTTCTGTAATCTGTGCTTGAGGTGTAGTTCTTACGAAATCAGCAATAGAACGTGAAGCTTGTGGTAGCGCCTCTATTTGTCGTCTATTAATGACAGTTTCTGCTCCTGTTTTTCCTGAGCTGAAGACACCACCTACTTGTCCTGTAACTACTACTTCTTCTAGAGCCGTAGACGATGGAACCATTTGCGTACTAACACGCTCTGATTGACCTAGACCCAACATGATGTTGTTTCTAGAAAAATCATTAAATCCTACATAAGAAATTGTAATGGTATATGGACCTCCAGTTCTCATATTGGAAATCCTGTAAAATCCATCAAAATCAGTTGCGGCGCCGTAAGTGGTTCCCGATGGAACGTGAACAGCCACAACGTTCGCCCCAGGAAGTGGTTCTCCTAGGTCGTCTGTTACCTTTCCTCCCATAGAGGAATTGGTAACCCCTTGCGCAAATGTCGCGACAGAAAACAACGCTGCTGCCGCAAACAAAACCCAATTCTTAAATGCTTTCATGTGTTATTTGTTTAATTACCCCGCAAAAATCCTACTTAAACGCGGTTGGAATATTAAGTCAATGTTAAATGTTTTAACATCCTCTTAAAGGTAATTACAAATACGAAGTGGGTTAATTCTCAAGGAATTTAGTTGTACACCGAAATATCAACAGTTATTTGTGCTTTTCCTTGAAAATCTTCAAAAGATTTGAGGTAGATGTATCATGTTCTGCAATGGCCTCAGACTGCAGGTCTTTTAAGATTTTATTGGCCAACTGTTTTCCTAATTCAACACCCCATTGATCGTAACTAAAAATGTTCCAAATGATTCCTTGTACAAAGATTTTATGTTCGTACATCGCTACCAGTGCACCCAAAGACTTGGGCGTCAATTGATCAATCAAAATGGTGTTGGTTGGCTTGTTGCCTTCAAACACCTTAAAGGGCCAGATTTTCTCCATAGAAGCTGCATCTAGACGCTGTGCCGACAGTTCTTCTTTGACCTCAGCCGCTGTTTTGCCCTTCATCAGTGCTTCGGTTTGTGCAAAGAAGTTGGCCATGAGTTTTTTGTGGTGTTCTGTTTCCCCATGAAGCGAGTGCACAAAGCCAATGAAATCGGCTGGGATGAGCTTTGTACCTTGATGAATCAGTTGAAAGAAAGCGTGTTGGGAGTTAGTTCCGGGTTCGCCCCAGATCAAGGTCCCCGTCTGATAGTCGACTCGATGCCCTGCACGATCCACACTTTTGCCATTGCTCTCCATAATCCCTTGCTGCAAGTAAGCAGCCAAGCGATGTAGATATTGCGAATAGGGTATGATGGCCTCGCTTTCCGCATCAAAAAAATTGTTGTACCACACGCTCAGCAAGGCTAAGACCACAGGTATATTCTCGTCGAATTCAGTGTTTTTGAAGTGCTCATCCATGTCACGAGCACCTTCCAAAAGTTCCTCAAAGTGCTCATATCCAATGGCCAGTGCAATCGACAGTCCAACGGCGCTCCACAAGGAAAAACGACCGCCCACCCAATCTTTCATGGGAAAAACGTTCGCTGTGTCAATTCCAAACTCGGCAATCATGGGAAGGTTGGTCGATACGGCCACAAAGTGTTTTGCGATGGCCGCTTCGTCTGCGTGTTGCAAGAACCATTTGCGGATGGTAGTAGCATTAGCTAAGGTCTCTTGCGTAGTAAACGATTTGGAGACGATCACAAACAAAGTAGTCTCTGGATTCAGGTCTTTGATCACCTCTTGCACATGATCGCCATCTACATTCGAGACAAAGTGTACCTTCAGATGATTGCGATAGTACTCTAAAGCTTCCGTAACCATCACAGGACCAAGATCTGAACCACCAATCCCAATGTTCACTACATCGGTAAAGGGCTTTCCAGTACTTCCTTTTCGCGCCCCAGAAATTACAGATTCCGTGAACTCCTTTATTTTATTTTTCACCTCCACAACCTCAGGCATCACATTGACACCATCCACCATAATGTGTTGGTCAGATGCCGCTCTCAAAGCGGTATGCAATACAGCTCTTCCTTCTGTCTGGTTGATGGTTTCGCCTTCAAAGTAACTCGTGATGGCGCTTTTTAGCTGTACTTCCTCAGCTAATTCCAGTAATAACTGCATCGCTGTCGCATCGATGCGATTTTTGGAATAGTCTACATAAAAATCATTCCAGGAAATACTAAACGCAGCAGCTCTACTGGGATCTTTTTCAAACCACGACTTCATGGTTTGGTCGCTGATAGTAGTGAAGTGTTTTTGCAATTTTCCCCACGCCTTTGTTTGGGTAGGGTTGATGGTTGGTAATGCCATAATTTTATTAGGATTGGTCGGCTTGAGCCAAATTCTGGGCTAGGTTTTCCACTTTGGTTTTTTCGACTTGTGGAAAAGGAATCGCGTCAAGTTGTTGTTTGACTGGCGGAATGAAATCCAAGAAGCGTGTTTTGATAGAATCGGGAAGTGCTTTCACCTCCGGCAGCTTCTCACGAAAGGGATCTACTTGTTTTCCGTTCTTCCAAAAGCGATAGCAAACATGAGGCCCACCAGTATTTCCTGTCATGCCGATGTAACCAATTACATCGCCTTGTTTGACCAGGTCGCCCACTTTCACGGCGCGTCTGCTCATGTGCAAATATTGTGTGCTATAGGTTGCGTTGTGTTTGATCTTCACATACTTTCCGTTGCCTCCGCGGCGCGTAGATTCAGTTACAGTACCATTGGCAGTCGCCAAAATAGGGGTTCCAACAGGTGCTGCGAAGTCGGTGCCTTTGTGTGGGCGCACACGATAGCCATAATAGGCAATACGGCGCTTGAGGTTGTAACGAGAGGAGAGTCGTCCAAATTTTAATGGCGACTTTAGGAAGGCTCTACGTAAATTTTTGGCGCTATCATCGTAATACTCGATCAGCCCTTTGGTACTGTCAGGCACAAATTCAAAGGCGTAAAAAGGTTCTTTCTTATGTTCAAAATATGCGGCTTTGATACGTCCTACACCTACGGAAATGGTATCGTTAATGTACTTTTGCTCGTATACCACTTTGAATCGATCTCCTTCTTGTAGACGCATAAAATCAATAGTCCAGGCGTACACCTCTGACATGTCTAGCGCAAGTTGCTGCGGTAAGCCTTCATCGTCTAGCGCATTCCACAAACTACCATTGATAATTCCTGCAGCCTCTCTTTCAATGATTTTTACAGGTTTGCTCTTCACATAGGCTTGCACGGAATCCTGAAAATCGATTACCACATAATCTACTTTGTTGGGTTGGTAAATAAAGCATTGAGGTCTTTGCAAGGTATCGTCTTTGGAGCAAAGCAAGGTATAAGGTTTACCTACCTGAAGCTTTCGAATATCAAAACTATCTCTTGCTTTCTCGGCAATCTCAAAAATCTGGGGATATCCGATAGCGTTGCGCTCTAAAATCTCTCCGAAAGTGTCGCCTTTACGAACGGTGTCTCGTTTCACCACGAATTGATTAAGATCGAAACCAAATTCCAGTTTAGCAGGTGGCACCTCAGCAATCTCTTGCACCACGATCTCTTGAGGGATTGGCTCTTCTTTCTTACATGCAACCAGCGCAACGAACGCCAGCATCACTACGACACACTTCTTCAAGGTTTTTTTGTTTTTTCAGGATTAAAAAGGTGATCAACCCATTGTTTTCCCCAGGTTTCTTTCTCTTGTTGGCTCCAAATTTCAGGAAAAAAGATGATTTTTTGAAAGCTCGGGGGTAAATAGTCCTTCCAGTTGGTACCACCAGTAGCTTCAATGGCTTGTTTTTCTTTTCGTAAATAGCGATAAGCAGAGCCTAAATGCATTAAAGGCCAATTGACATTGGCACTGATATCGAAAGTACGAAGCGCTTCAATGAGTGCTTTATTTTGGCGTTCTTTTTCAGGAAGTTGTAGATATCGCTGATAGATGGTACTGTGTTGTACTTCTTTGGCAATTCGCATGAAACGCGGGGTATAACGATATTCAAATTGCTTTAAGGTAAGCGTCTTTTCACCAGTTTTCGCGTTGGTGGCTCCTCTTTTCCAATAGATGGCCTCGTACAATTCTTCCAAGGTATTGTCAGCGTTAAATGAAGGTCTCAGACTCTGATGAACCAAATTTTCCATCGGAGTGGCGTAGAGCTCGATCATTCGGTACTGAGCAGATTGAAATCCGCTAGCTGGGAGCAAGGCCATTCGGTATTGCATGAACTGTTCACGCTCCATGCCCGTAATCATGATCTCAAACGAAGCGATTAACGCTTTGTAGTAATTATTAATGCGTTCCATTTTCTGCTGAAAGAAATCAGCGCGCTGGGTTCGGTCGTCTATAATTTGTTTCTGCTCATGAATAATCAGCTTAAAGTACAGTTCTGTAATTTGATGGTACATGATGAAAATCTCCTCGTCTGGAAAATAGGTTCGAGGGATTTGCAGGCTGAGTAAGGTATCTAGATGAATATAGTCCCAGTAGGTAAGGTACCGTTGGTGTAGCAAGCCGTCGAGGTAGGAACTAAGGTCTTGACCAGAATTTGCATATTTTTCCTGAAGCTGCTGTATTTGCGCCGCAATTTCTGGTTTGATCTCCATGAATTACCTCTTTTTCACCTTTATTTTAAAAGGATACTTCAACCCTTTAAAGTTGTGCAAGTCCGCCTTTAGTGAGCCTACTGCCAAATCTGCTTTGATACGGATAGGTATTTTGTTTTCGTCATTTGAAACCCAGAGGGTGAGACTTTCCTCCTCTTTAAATACTCGGCCCGACTGCACATAGGGGCGAAATTTCATGCATTCTACCTTTCCAAACTTGGTGCGCAGTGTTTCCTTGCCTAAATAGCGCATACGGAATTTAAAGTTTTCCTTGTCAAAAAACATATCCAAGGTTATAGATTCACCCACCTTGATATCCGAAATGTCATAATTATTGCGCAGGTAATAAAAGGCAGAAATTAGATCTTGCACATCATTTTTGACCGCATGGGTACTCTTTTTACCATGCTTTTTATCGTTTACCAACGCTTGTTTGGTCTCATGATTGAAGTCGATCTCTATATCCTTAGTATAACCCCCTTCATTGATATCTCGAATGAATTTATAGGGTTGACCACTATACTTGTCGAAATAACTCTCATAGCGATCTTCTACTTTGAAGAACAACTTGGCCAAGCCAGTGGTTTCTCCGTAACCCTTTGCGTGAAATACGGGTTTTCCGTTGAGTGTTTCCTCTGTGAGCTGCAAGGTAGCGAAACTGGCATTGAAAATGCCGTAGTGAATTCTGAATTGAAACCACTCGCCTGCCTTGAAAGCATTTTCAGCTTCTTCGGTAGCTTTATGGTCTTCCTGGTTTTGGGCTTTACCAGTACTATTCATCAAAAAAGCAATGGTGAATATGTAAATTAAATGTTTCATCATGGCAATTTGGCTTGTAAATTTAATAAAATCAACAACATGCCTACGGGGGCTAAGAAAGTCTTAACAATTACTATTCCAAAAAGAAAAAGCCCAGTAAATACTGAGCTTTCTCATAAACCAACCAAAACTTTAAATTATGAAAAACGTCTAATGAGTTTTGAAAGAACTTCAATACTCATATTGACGCTGCAAATGTACCATTAAAAATTTACTATGCAAGCATAATAAATAACTTTAACACGCTGTTAAAGAATTCATTATCACAAGGTTCCGCGGAGTTCCTGTTCGCGCTCGATGGCTTCAAAGAGGGCCTTGAAATTGCCTTTCCCAAAGGATTGGGCGCCTTTTCGTTGAATGATCTCAAAGAACATGGTGGGACGATCCAAAACAGGTTTTGTAAAAATCTGTAGCAAATACCCTTCATCGTCTCTGTCAATAAGCACACCTAATTTTTTCAGAGGCTCCAAATCCTCATCAATTTCACCCACACGATCTAAAACCGTATCATAATAGGTCTCTGGCACGTAGAGGAACTCCACCCCACGATCTCTCAATTGCGTGACTGTTTCAATGATATTGTCAGTGGCCACGGCGATGTGCTGCACGCCTGCACCATTATAAAAATCGATATATTCTTCGATTTGCGACTTTTTACGTCCTTCTGCAGGTTCATTGATAGGAAATTTAATACGCCCGTTTCCATTGCTCATTACCTTACTCATCAAAGCCGTGTATTCAGTGGAGATGTCCTTATCGTCGAACGAAACCAACTGCGCAAACCCCATGACTTTCGCATAGAACTCTACCCACTTATTCATTTCATTCCACCCTACATTTCCTACCATATGATCAATGAACTTCAAGCCCACCTCTGAAGGTTGGTAAGCCGGTTTCCAAGCTTGATAGCCTGGCATGAATACGCCATTATATGCTTTTCTTTCCACAAAGATGTGTACGGTTTCGCCATAGGTGTGAATTCCTGAAAGTACTACTTTTCCGTCCTTGTCTTCTAAGGTCTTAGGTTCCATGTAGGCTTGGGCGCCTCTTTGAGTGGTTTCTTGAAAACTCTTTGTAGCATCGTCTACCCACAGCGCTACTACCTTAACACCATCTCCATGCGCATCGATATGACGATTCACGTCGCCTCCTGACGTTAAGGGTGAAGTAAGTACCAAACGAATCTTATCCTGTTCCAAGACATAACTTACGCGATCTTTAACTCCAGTTTCCAGACCTGCGTAAGCCAAGGGCTGGAAACCCCACGCTGATTGGTAGTAATGTGCTGCTTGTTTTGCGTTGCCTACGTAAAGCTCTACGTAGTCGGTGCCCAACAAGGGTAAGAAGTCTTCCGCCTCAGGAACTATTTTTTCTAAATGTAATGATGTACTATCTGTAGCCATTTTGTGCTGTTTTTTGTGTTGAATTGTGAACATTATTGGTGAATCCGAAAAATGCATTTCGGTTACCACATGGCTCTGAGATGTGGTGTAATATCTATCCGTGATTCTTTCATCACTCCAACCAAGATTTGTGATAGGTCTCGTCCGCAATTTTCATAGCTTCCTCAGTCACCTTCAAAGGTTTGAAAGTGTCTACCATCACTGCCAACTCTTCTGTTTCTGTTTTTCCAATACTTCGCTCATAAGCTCCAGGATGCGGCCCATGAGGAATACCCGCTGGGTGCAACGAAATATGTCCAGCTTCGATGTCGTTCCTGCTCATAAAATCTCCATCTACATAGTACAACACCTCATCGCTGTCAATATTGCTATGGTTGTAAGGTGCAGGAATGCTCTGCGGATGGTAGTCATACAATCGCGGACAGAAAGAACAGACCACAAAGGCATCCGTCTCAAACGTTTGGTGTACTGGCGGCGGTTGATGAATACGTCCAGTGATGGGTTCAAAATCGTGGATACTGAAGGCGTAGGGATAGTTAAAACCGTCATAGCCCACCACGTCAAAAGGATGGGTAGCGTATACAAGATCGAAAATCTCGTCTTGCTTTTTGATTTTCATCAGAAACTCCCCGGTCTCATCATGACTTTCCAATTCTGTAGGTCTTCTGAGATCTCGTTCACAGAAAGGGGAATGCTCTAACAATTGACCAAACCAATTGCGATATCTTTTCGGGGTATAAATCGGACGATACGATTCTACGATGAACAATCGATTCTCTTCCGAATCAAATTCTATTTGGTAAATAATTCCTCTAGGAATCAACAAATAATCGCCGTACGAAAACTCTAGATTGCCGAGTAGCGTTCGAAGCTTACCACTTCCTTTGTGCACAAAAATCAATTCATCTGCATCCGAATTCTTATAAAAGTACTCCGTCATAGAGTGACGCGGTGCGGCTAGAATGATGTTGCAATCGCTATTCGTCAAAATCGTCTTTCTACTTTGGAGGAAATCGTCTTCAGCTGGTACTTGAAATCCTCTGAAACGATACGATTGAATGTGATTGCCTTTCGCAATTTTAGGTGCCACACTATACTGTTTCTGAATCTCTTTGACCTGTGTAGGCCGATGAATGTGGTACAAATTTGAGTACATTCCGTCAAAACCAATTGTACCAAAAAGTTGCTCGTAGTACAAATTGCCATCTGGCTTACGAAACTGGGTGTGTCTTTTATGAGGAATCTTTCCTAGCTGATGATAAAAAGGCATGAACGAAAACGATTTAGTACTACAAATATCGCAATAAAAAAGACACGCTTCAAACTAAAACCAAAAGCCCATGGAGAAGAACCAAAAGCCTTCATCCTGTTCTGGAGACCAGGTATATTTTACTTGCATCGGCCCGAGAAATGTCTCCAAACCGTAGCCCAAGGCGTAACCAGAAAAATCAGGTGCTGTGAACCATTCGCCATCAATGAAAATGTCTTCCGCAGCATTGGCGTAATTCGCAGCGAAATTGATGTGATTTTTCCTCAGAAACTCATAATCAAGTGCGAAGGTGGCTTTCACATAACTGTTGCTGTCAAAACTTAGGTAATCATACCCGTAAAAGGGCACAAAGTTGTTGATGAAGTTGTTGCCAAATCCTCCAAACACAAAATTAAAAGAGTTGAGCTCTGTATTTCCTAACACTAGGCCTCCTTCTGTTGTGAAGTTAAAGCTCACCTTGTTCACGATAGGCGTGGCAAAGCCCATCCGTGCTTTAGCAATTGCGAACTCGCTGAAGTTTCCAGTAAAATCCGACGAAAAAAGATAGGCATTAAATTGCCCATCAAAATAAAGTCCTCGGGTGGGAAAATAACGCTTGTCGTAAGTGTCTAGTTTTAAAAATCCGAATGGCCCATAATAATTGCTTTGCTCAAAAGTCACCTCATCTCCACTGGTGGTGGTTAAGGTCTCCGTGTCGTAGCGCAAAAATTTGTGCTCTGCCCCGATACCGAAGGCAAACTCTTCTCTGATCACCGTTTGCAAATACAATTGGTTGGTGAAATCCTCTACACGAAGATCCAACCGACTGATGCCAGATAAATCTGTATCTCCAAAAATATCAAAATTGCTTGGAGCCATCGGTTGAACAAACTTATTGTAACGCGAGCGAAAACCCCAACTCCAATAAAATCCTTTATCAACATAGTATTCTAGGTTATACCGAATGTTGTCTCCAAGGATAAAATCAAATGAAACGACGTCGTTGTCGAACAAGAACTTTTTCTTAGTCAGATTGAGCAGGGCGGCGCTTTTGTAGAGATCGTCATAATGCACTCCGGCTCGCAGAAACATGGTGGTTTCTGCATCTTTCACGTCCAGTTCAAGCATTTTGGTTCCCTCTTGGTCTACGATCTTATGACGAACGTATTCGAAATTACCTGTAGCGGCTAGATTGCTAATGCCTTGGTGAAACTTTTTATAGGAAGTTCTTTCCGTAGGCTTTAGTCGTAATTTGCCCTTAATATACGCCCTTGAAAAGCGTGTGGCGCCTTTTACGGTGTAATTATCAATGGTTAGTGAATCTACCGTTTTGATGTTAGTGATCGATTGTTTGAGTGTTTGACGACTGGCCAATTGCTGCAATGCCTCAAACGATTGACGCGCGGCCGCTTCGCCTGTGGCCATGATTTCATCACCTTTATCAAAAGAAATCACCGAAAAATCCTTGATGTCTGGCTGGATATAGAGATCGGTGCGTTGGCGTTTCTTTTCCATGGCCTGTACCGTTCTATAATTGTTAATCTGAAGTAAGATACCCGGGGCAGAAGTCAGCGCCTTTCGGTCTGCAAGGGCATCTTGCACATCGACCCCAATGATGATATCCATTCCCTTCTCAAGTACTTCATCTACTGGATAATTATTAGTAACTCCGCCGTCAATCAGCAAATGTTCTGCAATTTCTACAGGTTTGAAGAGTGATGGAAAGGCACCACTGGCACTAATAGCCTGAGCCAAATACCCATGATCTAAAACCACTGGCTCGCCCAATTCAACATCCGTGGCGGTGCAGAGGAAGGGTATCGGCAAAGCTTCGAAGTCATGAACATGCGATACATGGGCGGTAAGCTGTTCCAACAAATTGTATACATTTTGCCCAGAAGAAATACCTTTGGGGAAGCTCACTTTAAAATTATCAAAAGGCAAAGTCAGTGCATAGCGTTCTGCATCTTCTTTCTCATAGAATGTTTTAGCCGATCGGGGTAATTCATCTTGAATCAATTTATCAAAATCCACAGACCGAAAAATTGAATCCAGTTGATGCGCAGAATAGCCAGAGGCGTACAGTGCCCCAACAATAGCACCCATACTACTCCCACCAATGTAGTCGATGCGCACACCTGCTTCCTCAATTACTTTTAAGGCACCAATGTGCGCCAGACCTTTGGCGCCTCCACCGCTCAGTACTAAGCCTACTTTCAGATTGCTCAGATCCTGCACGCCCTCCCGTTCTTGGGCAAAAGACCAAAAAGAAAGTATAAGTAGTATGAAATATAGCAGCTTCTTCACTGGGTGAAATGATCTCGAATTTTCTTGGCCTTCGCGGCACCTACTACCGACGTCAGACTTTCTAAAGACGCTTCTTTAACACGTTTTACGGATTTAAATTGCTTTAACAGGTCGGTAGCCGTTTTTTCGCCAATTCCAGGGATGGCATCCAAAGACGAATTCAAGGCAGCTTTGCTTCTTTTATTGCGATGGAACGTAATGCCGAAACGGTGGGCCTCATTTCGCAGATGCTGAATGATTTTTAAGGTCTCTGATTTCTTATCAAGATAGAGTGGAATGGAATCGCCTGGATAATATATCTCTTCCAAGCGTTTCGCAATACCGATAATGGCGATCTTTCCTCTTAGCTCCAAAGCGTCTAAACTTTTTAAGGCAGACGACAACTGACCCTTTCCTCCATCTATGATGATTAATTGCGGCAAGGGTTGCTCTTCTTCCAGCAATCTTTTATAGCGCCGAAAGACTACTTCTTCCATGGAGGCAAAGTCGTCAGGGCCTTCAACGGTTTTGATATTATAATGACGATACTCTTTCTTGCTGGGCTTCCCATTTTTAAAAACCACACAGGCGGCCACCGGATTGGACCCTTGAATATTGGAATTGTCAAAACACTCGATATGTCTTGGTTCCTCATTCAATCGCAAGTCTTTCTGCATCTGCGCCATGATCCTATTGGCATGGCGATCTGGATCGGTGACCTTCACTTGCTTGAAACGCTCCATGCGATAGAGTTTGGCATTGCGCATGGAGAGTTCAACTAGTTTTCGTTTGTCTCCTAATTTGGGAACTGTCACTTTAATGTTTTCACCCAAATCAACCGCAAAAGGCACATATACTTCCTTCGATTGTGAGTGGAAACGGTGACGTAATTCGGTGGCGGCCAGTTCCAGTAATTCCTTTTCAGTTTCGTCCAGCTTCTTCTTGATCTCTAGCGTATGGGCGCGGATAATGTTACCATAGGAAAGCTGCAAGAAATTCACATAGCCATAGCTATCGTCCGAAACAATCGAAAAAACATCTACATTGCTGATCTTAGGATTTACGATGGTAGATTTGGCCTGATAATTTTCTAGAATGTCTATTTTCTCTTTGACCTTCTGTGCTTGTTCAAACTGCATTTCGGCTGCCAAGCCCTTCATCTGAGTCTTGAACTGGTTCAGCGAATCCTTGAAATTTCCTTTGATGATCTCACGAATCGCCCCAATTTGAGCATGATAACTCGCTTCATCCTGAAACCCTTCACAGGGGCCCAAACAATTGCCCAAATGGTACTCCAAACATACTTTGTACTTCCCAGCTTCAATCTTTTCTTCGGAAAGGTCATAATTGCACGTACGCAAGGGATACAGACCTTTGATGAGGTCAAGCAGCGTGCGCACGGTTTTCATACTGGTGAAAGGCCCAAAATACTCTGACCCATCACGAATGACCTTACGTGTAGGAAACACACGCGGAAAGCGCTCTTTTTTGATACAAATCCACGGATAGGACTTGTCGTCTTTCAGCAAGACGTTGTAACGAGGTTGGTGTTTCTTGATCAGGTTGTTCTCCAGCAATAGTGCGTCTGTCTCTGTTGGCACTACCACATGTCGAATTTCTGCGATCTTTTTCACCATCACCCTCGTTTTCCCGTATTCGTGATTCTTGGTGAAATAGGAGGAAACTCGTTTCTTAAGATTTTTAGCCTTTCCTACGTATAAAATCTTTCCTTCCTTGTCGAAAAACTGATAGACCCCAGGTGTGTGCGGCAAGGTTTTCAATTGAAGTTCTAGGGAAGGTGTCGACATATCACAAAGTTAGCGGTAAATTCGTTTTGACGAAATGAAGCGGTATCGTATTTTCCGACAGTCATGAACAAGCAATCACTACGAGAAAAGTACAAGGCACTGCGCGCGCAGCTCACTGAGGAGGAGTTAGAAAATCTCAGTTTGAGCATCGCGAATCAGGCCTTAACACTTCCTATTTGGGAACATACCTACTACCACATCTTTCTTCCGATTGCGAAGCAACGAGAAGTGAACACCGAATATCTTTTGCACATTCTTCAAGGCAAGGACAAAGAAGTAGTGCTGTCCAAAAGCAATTTTCAAACGCATGAGATGACTTCGCTATTACTTACCGACACCACCCGTATCATCCTTGGTCCTTTTGGTATTCCAGAACCAGAAGATGGGTTGGAAGTTCCGTCCTCTAAGATTGATGTGGTCTTCGTGCCCCTTTTGGCCTTTGATCTTCAGGGCCATAGGGTGGGCTATGGAAAAGGATTTTACGATCGCTTTTTGCAAACATGCAAAGCGAATGTCGTGAAAGTGGGACTTAGTTTTTTTGAGGCGGAGGCGCTTGTTGAAGCTTCCCCATTTGATGTAGCCTTGGATTATTGTGTAACGCCCAACAAAGTCTATACCCTCCAGGCATCCTCGGAGTAGTGTTCTTTCATAGGTCTTGCTGGAAATGCTTTCTTATTGAAAAGTAATAGAAGCATGACCCCTATGCTGATGGAAGAATCCGCAATGTTGAAGACGGGTTCAAAGAAGGTGTATTCCGAACCGCCTACCCATGGCACCCAATCGGGCCATGTCCACGTGGCCAACGGAAATTGTAACATATCTACTACATGTCCGTGGAAAAGGGTTTCGTAGCCTCCTTCTGGCGGAAAAAGCGTTGCTACTTGTCCATAACTATTGCTGAAGATAACACCGTAAAAGACTGAGTCAATAATGTTACCCAACGCTCCTGCAAAAATCAGAGCAATACAAATAATCAGGATTCTGGGTGCAGATTTTCGAATCGCATCACGCAACCAATAACCAATAGCAATAATCGCAATGAGGCGAAAAGAAGTCAAGACAGTTTTTGCGGTACGGTCAGAAATAAAAGGAAAAATGTCACTCAGCTTTGTACCCCAAGCCATGCCTTTATTCTCTACGAACAACAGTTTGAAAAACCCCCAATCTACAATGGCATTGTGACCAAAAGCCGTGAGCGGAAAATTCATCTTGATGTAGAATTTACTCAACTGATCGACCATCAGAATAATGAAGATGATGATAACGGCTTTTTTAAGGGACATCCGAGCGAAATTATGCAGGCAAAAATAGCAATATTATTGGCTTTGCCTTACGCGAATGTCGCCATCGATGGTTTTTAACGAAATTTTATTGGTTCCATACACTAACTTTTCAATAGCCACACTGCCATTCTTTGAACTCCCTTGAATGATTCCTCCTAATGCACGTACTTCGATGCTTCCCTTCTGAGTACTGATATCTGCTTCACCACCAAAATTTTGAACGCTACAGAATCCACTTTGAAGGTAGGCTCTAAAAAAGGGCAAGTTTCCATTCAAGGTCACATTGGCAATATCACTTTCTATTTGAAATCGGATGTGGCTTGGCACTTTGATACGAATGGAAAAAGAGATGACTTTGTGTGCGCTCAACTTGTCATTTTTACGCTGAAAGGCTGGCTGAAAGGCAGTGCCCAAGTACAAGAAACCGTTCTCCGTTCTGGAGCTTATGTATAGGTCGTTGGAAAATTCCCCCTCTGCGTGTGTGCTGATGGCAATATGAGGAGCGTCATGTACCGTAATATCCACCTCAAAAATTCGCTTGGCATCCAATACCACATTGGTCAATGCTTTGGCGTCAATTACTTTGAAAGCATCTCTTTGCGCATGGAGCGAAAACCCCAATAGAGCCGTTACTAAAAAAAGGAAGCTTCTCATATAAAAAAAGATGCCGTCTGGCATCTTTTGGTCGTTACTTTTGCATGTTTTTAGCCTCGATACTTAAGGTCGCATGCGGCACCAACTTGAGTCGCTCTTTATTGATCAGTTTCCCTGTAACGCGACAAACGCCATACGTTTTGTTTTCAATACGAATCAGGGCATTTCTCAAATCTCTAATGAACTTCTCTTGGCGAATGGCCAATTGCATGTTTTTCTCCTTGCTCATGGTTTCTGAGCCCTCCTCAAAGGCCTTAAAGGTAGGAGAAGTATCATCGGTACCGTTGTTATGATCGTTCATGTAGGCGCTTTTTAGCAATTCTAAATCCGCTTGCGCGTGATCGATCTTATCTTGTATGATCTTTTTGAATTCCGCTAAATCTTTATCTGAATAGCGTACTGTGGTGTTTGCGGTTGTCTTTCCCATTGGTCTAATGTTTTTGAATAAGTAACCTGGTGTTTACTTCGTCGAATGCAATTTCTGTTCCGTTTTCAACTTTTTCGGTAAAGGCCAAGCTAGCTGTTAAGGTTTCATTCTTAATGTACGATAGGTTGTTTTCGATAGCTTCTTCAATAACTCCATCTTTCTGAAGGGTGATATCGATCTGATCTGTTACCTCAAACCCTGAATCCTTTCGGAGGTTTTGAATTCTGTTGATCAGCTCTCTGGCGATTCCTTCTTTTCGCAACTCTTCCGTGATTTGGACATCTAGTGCTACCGTCAATCCAGAAGCACTAGCTACCAACCATCCTTCAATGTCCTGCGAAGTGATCTCCACTTCGTCTATGGTCAAAGTACTACTTTTTCCGTTAATTTCAAGGGCAATTCGGCCCTGTTGTTCAATTTCTTGGATGTCTTCTTGGGTAAATTGCTGGATGGCTGCTGCGACAAAACGCATCTCTTTTCCAAATCTGGGCCCAAGTACTTTAAAATTCGGTTTGATCTGCTTCACTAAGATGTCTGAGGCATCATCGAGTAGTTCTACCTCTTTGACATTCACTTCAGACTTGATCAAATTAGCTACGGCCTCGATTTCCTCTTTCTGCACTGCATCCAAAACGGGTATCATAATACGCTGTAATGGCTGGCGTACTTTGATCTTTTCCTTCTTTCGCAGTGAAAGTGCCAAAGAAGAAATGGTCTGAGCATTTTCCATCTTTCGTTCAAGCGCAGCATCAATGTATTCTTCGTTGAAAGCAGGAAATTCGGCGATATGAACACTTTCAAAATGCTCTTTCCCTGTAACAGTCATTAAATCCCGATACAATTGATCCATATAAAAGGGCGCAATGGGAGCACCAAGCTTTGCTACCGTTAGTAAACACTGATACAACGTTTGATATGCCGAAAGCTTGTCTTGACCATACTCTCCCTTCCAAAATCTTCTTCGACTGAGTCGTACGAACCAGTTGCTTAAATGCTCTTGTACAAAATAGGAGATCGCCCGTGCAGCTTTGGTGGGTTCGTAATCGTCGTAAGCCTCATCTACCTTTTTAATCAAAGAATGTAATTCAGAAAGTATCCAACGATCTATTTCCGGTCTTTCGTTTTGTGGAATATCTGCCTCCGCGTAACTGAATTCGTCTATGTTGGCATACAGGCTGAAGAAAGAATAGGTATTGTAAAGCGTTCCAAAGAATTTTCTGCGCACTTCAGTAATACCGTCCATGTCGAACTTCAAATTATCCCACGGATTGGCGTTACTGATCATGTACCAACGAGTAGCATCCGCTCCATGAGTTGCCAAGGTCTCAAACGGATCTGCAGCGTTACCGAGACGTTTGGACATCTTCTGCCCGTTTTTGTCAAGTACCAACCCGTTGGACACTACATTTTTATAGGCCACGGAATCAAACACCATGGTACCAATCGCATGAAGGGTATAATACCACCCGCGTGTTTGGTCTACACCCTCGGCGATATAATCCGCCGGAAAGCTGTGACCCTCATCAATTTTTTCTTTGTTTTCAA
>CAWUKP010000004.1:0-25922 GCA_963922975.1 uncultured Spongiivirga sp.
ATTCCATCAAACGATTTATGGGGAATAAATACTCCGAGTCCAAAATGGAGGCAGAGCGTGTTCCTTACAAGGTAGTAAAAGGCGACAACGACACGCCCCGTGTAGATATTGACGGACGTTTATATACCCCACAGGAACTTTCTGCAATGATTCTTCAAAAAATGAAGAAAACAGCGGAGGAGTTCTTAGGACAAGATATTACAGAAGCCGTTATCACGGTTCCTGCCTATTTTAACGACGCTCAGCGTCAAGCTACCAAAGAAGCAGGCGAAATCTCTGGTTTAAAAGTGCGCCGAATTATTAACGAACCTACCGCTGCCGCTTTGGCCTATGGTTTAGATAAAGCTGGAAAAGATCAAAAAATTGTGGTCTTCGACTTTGGTGGTGGTACACACGACGTTTCCATCCTAGAATTAGGTGATGGTGTCTTCGAAGTACTTGCTACAGATGGAGATACGCACTTGGGAGGTGATGACGTTGATCAGAAGATTATCAACTGGTTGGCTGAAGAATTTAAAGCGGACGAAGGCCTAGACCTTCGCGAAGATGCCATGGCCCTACAACGGCTAAAAGAAGCAGCAGAGAAGGCAAAAATTGAGCTTTCAAGCGCAGCTTCTACAGAAATCAACTTGCCTTACGTGACCGCAACAGCTTCTGGACCAAAACACTTGGTAAGAACCTTGTCTCGCGCAAAATTCGAGCAGTTGATCGACGACCTAGTAAAGCGAACCATCGAACCTTGTAAAACCGCTTTGAAAAACGCGAGTTTATCTACGGGCGATATCGATGAAATTATCCTAGTGGGTGGTTCCACAAGAATTCCTGCAGTACAAGAAGCGGTTGAGAAATTCTTCGGTAAAAAGCCTTCGAAAGGTGTAAACCCTGACGAAGTTGTTGCTGTTGGTGCTGCAATTCAAGGAGGTGTATTGACAGGCGATGTAAAAGATGTATTGCTACTCGACGTGACACCACTATCACTTGGTATCGAAACCATGGGCGGTGTAATGACGAAGCTGATCGACGCCAACACGACCATTCCTACGAAGAAATCACAAGTATTCTCGACTGCTGCCGATAGTCAACCTTCTGTAGAGATCCACGTGTTACAAGGTGAACGCCCAATGGCACAAGACAACAAGACCATCGGCCGATTCCACCTAGATGGTATTCCACCTGCACCAAGAGGAGTTCCTCAAATCGAGGTGACTTTCGATATTGATGCGAACGGAATCATCAATGTGTCTGCAAAAGATAAAGGAACGAACAAAGAGCAAAACATTCGTATCGAAGCTTCTTCAGGATTGACCGAGGAAGAAATCGAGCGTATGAAGCAAGAAGCAGAGGCTAATGCGGATGCTGATAAGGCTGCCAAAGAGAAAGTGGAGAAGCTCAACAGTGCTGATGCTATGATCTTCCAAACTGAAAAACAGTTGAAAGAGTTTGGCGACAAGTTATCTGCCGATAACAAAACGGCTATCGAAGCTGCATTGGAAGAGTTGAAAAAAGCCTACGAGACCAAAGAAGTAGAGCAAGTAGAGCCTGCTTTGGAGAAAATCAATGAAGCTTGGAAAGCAGCCTCAGAAGAGATTTACAAAGCGCAAGCGGAAGCTTCTCAAGACGCTGGAACAACAGATACTGCTTCTGACGAGAAAGAAGGAGACGACGTTCAAGATGTGGATTTTGAAGAAGTGAAGTAGTTCTTTTGAAAGATGTGTAAAAAAAGGCCCAATCGGGCCTTTTTTTCGTTTGTAGAGGGAGATGTCTAGGCTTTTTGTAATATATTTAGTACTTCATCAGGTTGGTAACAACACGCAATTCCAAACGACCTCAAAGCCATGGCCACCTCCACCATCAAAGTTCATCTGGCTGATGATCATCAGGTATTGATCGATGGGCTTCTTGCCGTATTAGGTCTTCATCCTTCTATTGAAGTGGTGGGGTTTTCGTTGGATGGAAACAATCTTCGTGAACGCATCGCTTCTAATCATGCTGACATTCTTGTCTTGGATATCAATATGCCCGAGGCAGATGGTATCTCCGTTCTGAAAGATTTCAGAGCGCATGCCTTTCCCTGTAAGGTAATCGTATTATCAAGCTATAACGATATCAAAACGATCAACGAAGTAGTCAATCTTGGCGCACGTGGCTTCCTCTCAAAAAATGCGGCAGGCGATGAGATTGCAACGGCCATTCAGGAAGTTCATGAGGGTAATCAATATTTTAGTGCCGACATCCGAGATCGCATTGTCGCTTCTTTTGTGGAACCTGAGCACGCGCCCAAGGATAACAGTCCAAATTCGTTATCAAGTCTTACCAAAAGAGAGCTGGAAGTCCTCAAATTGATCGTTGCGGAACAGAGCGGACAAGAAATTGCTGAAAAATTGAATATTAGCAAAAACACGGTAGAATCGCACCGTAAAAACTTGTTCAAAAAGCTACAGGTCAATAATTCCGTTGGACTAGTGAAGTTTTACATGAACCATTCAAAATAGTCTGCTTGAAAGCACGCTTCTTTCCATCCAAATTCTTGAGACGAGCACTCCTAAACGGCCTTCTGTGCATGTCCTTCTTTTCAATAGCTGCGCAGGAAGCTACCGTTATTGAGGCAGAGATATTCACTTTGCTGGAAGAAGGAAATGATAGCTTGGCGATGACTACCGCTTTGGATAAATACTATCAGGCTGAACATATAAAAGATACACTTTCCATGATTGCCTTTGCAGGTGCTATTGGTGAACTATATCAGGTGGACTTTAATTACGACAAAGCGAAAGAATACCACATGCAAGCGTTAAAGCTGAGTCAAAGAAGAAAGCATGTAGCAGAAATCTTTCGCAACAACCTTGGGATGGGTAATGCATTTTTCATGGAATTCAATGTCTTATCTCAAGACTCTGTGCAACGTGTGAAGGCGGTAACGGATAGTATCCAAAAATACTATGAACAGATAGAGGAGCAAACCATTTTGGAATATCCCCGAAAAGAATTACAAGCTGAGGCTTTTGCTAACCTCGGCACCTTCAACTACGTTCTGAAAGAGTACGATAAGGCGGCTACATACATTGAGTTAGCGACTGAAAAGAACAAAGAACTGAACGATATTCCGAATTTGCTGGCCAATCAAAATACCTTGGGCGCTATCTACATCAAACGCGAACGTTTTACCGAAGCCGAAGAAGTGTATAAATCTATCATTGCCTTGGTAGAAACCATCAAAAACAAAACGGCAGATAATATTGAAACGCAGCATTACGCCTGGCGAAATCTAGCAACCGTTTATGAATCCACAGGAGATTACCAAAAAGCGCTGAGTAGCTACGAAAAGTCGTTCGACTATTATCGCAATCTGATGGAAACCTTGCGGGAAGAAGAACTTTCCACCATCGAATCACAGTACAATGCCGAACGCATTCGACAAGAAGAGCAATTAAACACCGCAAGAGAAGCGACCAGAAGGGAAACCTTTCAAAAGTGGACTTTTGTGTTGACGATTAGTGTTGTAGCGCTACTTGTAGCGCTGCTGTTAAGAAATCGTACCTATCGTCTCAAGCGAAAGAATTTGCAGCTTTCGATGGAACAAGAACGCTTGGAAAAGGAAAAGCAGATCAGCGAATTGAAAACCGACTATCAAATTAAAGTGCTCGGCGCCACCTTGGATGGACGAGAGATTGAGCGTAAAGAAATTGCGCAGTCATTGCACGACAACGTGAGTTCGCTTTTGTCTTCCGCGAATATGCACCTACAGGTAACCAAACAAAAAACGGCTACCGAAATTCAAGAACTCGACAAGGCGAAGGCCATTATTTCTGAGGCTTCTGGGAAAATTCGCGATCTCTCTCATGAACTGGTTTCAGCAGTATTGTTGAAGTTTGGTCTTGCGCACGCCATCTCTGATGTTTGCGAAAAATACAGCAATCAGAAGATTCAGTTTGAGTGTCTCAGCACTACTGAATTGCCTCGTTTTCAAGAAGATTTTGAGATTAAAGTCTACAACATGATTGTGGAGTGTATGAACAACATCATCAAGCACAGTCAGGCCAATAACGCAACGGTAGCAATCCAATTAAACGGTAACGAGTTACGTGTGGCTATCGAAGATAATGGCAAAGGTTTTGACACCAGTATCGCAGAATATCAAAACGGAATCGGACTAGGTCAAATACAGGCGCGTATCAAGAATTTACGAGGGAAGCTTTCCATTGATTCCAAGCTACGTGAAGGAACTCAAATTCGCTTTTGGGTGCCTGCACAAGAGGTCTAGCGATCTTCAAATTCAATGACTTCTAAATGGCTCACTTCGCCTTTATCAACCTGAAATCGTAACATGGTTCGTTGCTTGTGAAACCCATGTCGCCCCACAGCTCCAGGATTCATATGCAAGAGTTTGAGATCCGTATCAAATTGTACTTTCAATATGTGCGAATGACCACAAATAAAAAGCTTGGGAGGATTACGTCGAATTTCTTCAAGCACGCGTGTATTGTAACGTTTCGGATAACCGCCGATATGCGTGATCCATACATCAACACCTTCGCACTCAAAACGTTCGTGCTCTTTAAAAACCGTTCGGACCTGATGGTTGTCGATATTCCCATAAACAGCCCGAAGGGGTTTAAGCGCTTCGATTTGATCCGTAACTGCTAGGGTACCTATATCACCGGCGTGCCAGACTTCATCGGCTGCGGCCACATGTTTCAGGATGTGTTCATCCATATAACCGTGCGTATCCGACAGTAAAAGAATGTTCTTCATTTAGCAACCTTAAATCTTCGTTAAAGATAGCGCATTCCAAAAAAGCTCACCGTTCATATTGTGTATATTTGAGGACCAAAAAACATCATTTGCGCTACTTTATTGAGCTTTCTTACGATGGTACTCCGTATCACGGTTGGCAGCGACAGCCAAATGCCGTTACAGTGCAAGAAACCATAGAACATGCCTTGTCTACCTTATTGAGATCGCCTATCGCCATCGTTGGTGCTGGGCGCACGGATACAGGTGTGCATGCAAAGCAGCTCTATGCCCACTTTGACTGGCCAGAGGCGCTCGAAGAGCAATTTGTGTATCGGTTGAACGCCTTTTTGGGCGCCTCAATAGCCGTGCAGCATATTTTTCGGGTGAAGGATGATGCTCACGCACGTTTTGATGCCACCAGCAGAACGTACGAGTACTGGATTACCACAGAGAAAGATCCATTCTTGGTGGATAGGGCGTATTATTTTGGAGTACCTTTGAATGTGGAAGCGATGAACGAAGCTTGTGGACTGCTATTAGGTCATCAAGATTTTCAATGCTTTTCACGCTCAAAAACCGACGTGAAGACGTATTATTGTGATATTGAATTGGCCCGATGGAGAAGGCAGGGTCATTTATTGATCTTTACCATTCAAGCTGACCGTTTTTTACGAAATATGGTACGCGCTATCGTAGGAACTCTCTTGGATATTGGGCTTGGAAAAAGCAATATGAAAGACCTACAAGCGATTATTGAAAGTAAAGATAGAAGTCAAGCAGGAGTATCTGCTCCCGCGCACGGCTTGTACTTGACAAAGGTAGCATACAAGGAAACGATTTTGAACAATGGCAGAAGTTAGCGGAAAGGCATTCGATATGAAGCTTTTTAGGCGTCTGATGGTTTTTAATAAACCCTACTTGAAGACGTTCTATTTTGTGTTTGCAGCCGCCATTTTGTTGGCCGTTTTTGCGGCACTTTATCCGGATCTTTTTAGAACGACCATCGATGACTATCTGTCCACTAAGGATGCCAATGGATTGTTACTGATGATTGGTGTTTTACTCGGAGTAAAATTGATGGAAGTTGTCTTCCAATTCTTGTTTATCTACTTCGCCAATTGGTTGGGTCAAAATGTGATTCTAGACATTCGGAAGCGATTGTTCAATCATTTGACTGGCCTTAAAATGGCTTTCTACGACAAGCAATCTGTGGGTAGACTCGTTACACGTTCGGTTAGTGATATCGAGTCGATCTCAAATATCTTTAGTCAAGGCTTGTTTATGATCTTTGCAGACATTCTAAAAATGGTTTTGGTCTTGGGTTTTATGCTGAATATGAGTTGGAAACTTTCGCTGATTGTTCTCGGCATGGTGCCTTTTCTTTTCTTGGCCACTCGCTGGTTTCAACGCTCAATGAAAGGTGCTTTCAACGAAGTGCGTACGGAAATCGCTAACTTAAATTCTTTTGTGCAAGAACGGGTTACTGGTATGAATATCGTGCAGATTTTCTCCCGTGAAGACACAGAGTATGAAAATTTCAAAAAAATCAATGATCGCCATAAAAAAGCCTGGTTAAAGACGGTGTGGTACAACTCCATCTTTTTCCCCATCCCCGAACTTACAGGCGCGGTTGCCATGGGCTTAGTCGTATGGTTTGGCGGTTTAGATGTCATAGCAGGAAAAATACAACCAGGGATCATCTTTGCCTTCATTTTATACATCCCAATGCTGCTTCGTCCGCTGCGACAAATTGCAGACCGTTTTAATCAATTACAGATGGGTATGATCGCAGCCAACCGTGTGTTTGGCTTGTTGGACACTGAAAGTATTATTGAAGATCAGGGCGATTATGTGCCAGAAACGGTGACGGGAAATATCGCTTTCCACAACGTGCATTTTTCCTATGTGGAAGGGGAAGAGGTACTGCATGGTATTTCCTTTGATTTACACGCCGGTGAAACCGTGGCCATTGTGGGTTCGACGGGTGCTGGTAAATCAACCATTATCAATTTGCTGAATAGACTTTATGAAATTGATGCTGGAAGTATTCAAGTAGATGGGGTAGATATCAAGGAATACCGATTAGACGCCTTACGCGCGCAGACCGCCCTTGTTCTACAAGACGTCTTTTTGTTTGCGGATACGATTCTGAACAATATTACTTTGGGTGATGCGGCCATCTCAGAAGAAGAGGTAATTGCTTCGGCCAAAGCCATTGGCATTCATGAGTTTATCATGTCGCTGCCCAACGGATATCACTACAATGTACGGGAACGCGGCGCCATGCTTTCTTCTGGACAGCGACAATTGATCGCCTTCTTACGTGCGTATGTGACCAATCCTTCTATTCTGATATTAGATGAGGCTACGTCTTCAGTGGATTCGTATTCCGAGCAAATGATTCAGCAAGCAACTGATAAAGTAACGGAAGGACGTACCTCCATTGTTATTGCTCACCGCTTGGCCACCATCAAAAAAGCAGACAAGATTCTGGTAATGGACAAAGGCCATATTGTAGAAGTCGGTACCCACGATGAACTGCTAACCAAGGAAAACGGGTACTATCGAAAGCTCTACGAAGTGCAGTTCGAGAAGGAAGTGGCGTAATTACTTTTGTGGGATAAAATCCTGAATGGAAGCCTGCCCCGTGGCGAACATGTAGGCCCACATGAACAAACCAAATATCATCAAGGCAATAAAAAACAAGAAACCGAGGAAGAACAATCTGCCCAGGCTTTCGGTTATTTCCAGCTTGAAAATACGATGATAACAATACCCCCAAAAAACAATCAGAATGAGCAGCATGATGTTTCCAACCGCGACGTACTTAAAATTAAATAGCCCAACAAACACAAGGCTTACAAAGAAGCTTACAAAACTGAATTGCGCCACGGTGTAGAGCATGGCGACAACATGTTCGGTGTAATTGAATTTCTTACCCATATAGGCTATTCTTGCAACCATAGCGTAAATAGGGAAGGAGAGGAAGGAGAGCAAGGTTTGGTAATCGTACATGGAGTCAAAACCTGAAATATCTACCTTGGAGAGCTCCCCAAATGGATTATCCATTAGATTGATATGGAGTACTTTCCTAAGTAGAAACAGTAGAAAGCTGGAAATCGTTACCGAAATGGCAAAATAGCTGATAGCATCCACATATCTTTTGCGAACGCCATTCACATACCCATCAATAACCGCCTCAGGCTTGGTAAAAAGATCTCTGAACGTACTTAGAAACTTATTGTCATAGTTGAAAACGTTCGCGGCAAACTGACCTAGCAAACTTTTGAGAGTGAGCCGATTTCGAATGAATTTGGCACCACATACATAGCAGAAGTCTGCTTCGTTAACCAAAATTTCTTCACAATTCTTACATGTTAATTGCGTATCGTTCATCCTGCTTGTTTTTGAAGTTCAGCACTTTTCTTGACCAATTCTAGGAATTCATCAAAAACACCCAGGTAGAACAACGAACCGAAGAGGATGCCATAAAAAAGCAAAAGCAGTGGAATTCCCACTAATATAGAGAGCAGAGATTTGACGACAATCTGACCTAAGTTCAATTCATAAAGTTGATACAAAAGCACTGCGAAGTAAATAGGATACACAATGGCAAAAATTCCAGCTATAATCTGTGTAACTATTGGAAAGAAGAGCAAGGGCATCGAAACAATATAGAGACTCAGATTAATATGCGAGAAGGCATACAAAAAAACTACGAAAAGTTCGGAGTAGTTGTATCGTCGATCATTGTAGAAGACGATAAAGCATACAAGTGCAGCAATCGGAATCAATAGAAAGTTAGAGAACGACTGGTAGTCCATAAATACCATGGAAGCCTCAATAATTTCTCTCTGGACTTGTGCCGGAATGGCCTGATCTTGTTCATCGACCAAGGAAACGGTGTCTATCCAATTTGAAAAAATAAAAACGTACAACCCACCAATGGTTACAGAGATCGCAAAGTAAGAGATAGGCGATAAATAGCGCTTCCGCACCCCATTGATATAGCTTTGAACTACTTCTTTTGGATCTGCATAAAGCGTTTTGAATGTTCTGAATATTTTATTGTCCCAATTGAAAAACGATTCCGCAAATTCACTCCAGATGTTTCCAAGGGTAATGCGATGCAGCACCACTTTTGCACCACATTGTGGGCAAAACTTATCATGGTCTGTCAAAGGATGATGGCAGTTCTTGCAAGCCATTAGAGCAAATCGTTCTTAATTTCTTCGATGAGTATGCTGTCGTCCTCGATCAGGGCGAACTCACCATTTTTGATATAGGAAATCTCACCAGTTTCTTCGGAAACGACCAGAGCCAATGCATCAGTTTTTTCGGTAATTCCGATGGCCGCTCGGTGCCTAAGTCCAAAACGTAAAGGAATGTTACGATCGTTTGAAACTGGTAGAATCACACGTGTGGCGGTAATCCGGTTGCCTTCTACAATCGCCGCTCCATCATGCAAGGGACTGTTTTTAAAAAAAATACTTTCTACAATAGGTGTGGAAATCTCAATGTTCATGGGATCTCCAGAATTCTTTACAAAATCTAGCGTATTGTTTCGGCGAATGACCATTAAGGCTCCAGTTCTGGTCGCCGACATTTTTTTGCAAGCGTTGATAATGGCCTCTACGTCGGTTTCGGTCTGTGCATCTTCCTGGCGCAAGAAGCGGAGATGCTTCACAAAGCCGTTTTTCTTGCTGAAATTTGTGGAACCAATCATCAGCAAGAATTTTCTAATTTCCTGTTGAAACACTACAATCAAGGCAATCAACCCCACATTGATGAAATTGCCAAGTATTCCACTAAACATCACCATATTCAGGGCTTTGGTGAGCTGCCAAATAAGGTAAATAATCACAATGCCAATAAAGATGTTGATTGCAACCGTTCCACGAACTAACTTGTATACATAGTAGAGGAGGAGTGCCACGAGGATGATGTCTATGACATCGGCAAAGGTGATATTCAAAAAATCAAGTCGCTCGAGCATTCGTGGCCTTTCTGTAAAAATAGAAAAATTTACCTTCTACGCTAGTTATTGAGCATATCAATCAATTGTACACATTCTATCGCTTCTTTCACATCGTGTACACGTAAGATATGTGCACCTTTGGTCAAAGCAATGCTGTGAAGTGCGGTAGTACCGTTGAGGGCTTCCTGTGCACTGCTATTCAACACTTTGTAAATCATCGATTTGCGCGATAAGCCTACTAAAATAGGTGCATCTAGCGCTTTAAATAATTCCAGATGTTTCAGCAACTGATAATTGTGCTCTATGGTTTTGCCAAACCCAAAACCTACATCCACAATAACATCTTTGATTTGCAATGCTTTGGTTTCCTCTAAAAGGAGTGAAAGCTCTTTTCGAATTTCAAACACTACATCCTGATAGCTTGGATTTTGCTGCATGGTCTGGGGCGTACCTTGCATATGCATGGCGATGTATGGAACTTTCAGTTGCGCCACTGTGGAAAGCATCTGAGCGTCTAGTTTTCCTGCCGAAATATCATTGACCAAATGGGCGCCCTCGGCAACGCAGGCTTTGGCGACTTCACTTCGAAAGGTGTCAACTGAAACAAAAGCCTTAGGAAATTCTCTGGTTATCATTCGCACTGCTGGGAGTACACGACTCAGTTCTTCTTCTACAGAAACGTCTTTCGCACCCGGTTTCGAGCTGTAGCCACCCACATCAATAAAGGTGGCACCTTCTGTGAGCATTTGTGCTGTTCGTTTAAGAATGGAAGCATCACTTTTTAGCGTTCCTCCGTCGTAAAACGAATCAGGAGTGATGTTTAAGATGCCCATCACTTTGGGCAAAGTCAGGTCAATAAGCTGTCCGTTGCAATTAATGGTCATACCAGAAATTAACTTTGAAGTTTTGGATAATTTCACCGAAATTTACGCAAAATCACAGCAATCTATGCAGCATACATCAGAACAGTACGATGCAGTCGTTGAGCAGTGTCGTTCTTTGTTCATCAACAAGATGAAGGACTACGGGAGTGCATGGCGAATTTTACGACTTCCTTCATTGACCGATCAGATTTTCATCAAAGCACAACGCATTAGAAGCATCCAAGAAAATGAAGTGCAGAAGGTAGCGGAAGGAGAAGTCTCCGAGTTTATCGGAATTGTGAACTATTCCGTAATGGCCTTGATACAACTACAACTTGGCGTGGTAGAAACACCCGACCTCGATCTCAAGGCGGCTACGAAGTTATACGATGCGCACATTGCTCAGACCAAGGAGCTGATGGAGAATAAGAATCATGACTATGGGGAAGCGTGGAGAGATATGCGTGTGAGCTCGCTGACGGATCTCATCCTACAAAAAATCTTGCGCGTCAAACAAATAGAGAACAACGAAGGAAAGACCTTGGTAAGCGAGGGGATTGATGCGAATTACCAAGATATGATCAATTATGCCATCTTCGCCATGATTCACTTAGCTGCTGAATGATATGATAAAAGCACTCGTTACCGCGGCCCGATTCTTTGTGGGACTCTTGTTCATCTTTTCTGGATTTATCAAGTTGAACGATCCCCTGGGCTTTTCCTATAAATTGGAAGAATACTTTAGTGAAGGCGTACTTGGACTCCCGTTTTTAATTCCCTACGCGCTTTGGTTGGCGGTTTTTTTGGTCATTTTTGAGGTCATATTGGGCGTAGCACTTTTGTTGGGGTATCGAGTGAAATTTACGGTTTGGAGCCTTTTGCTGATGATTGTATTTTTTACGTTTCTCACCTTCTATTCGGCTTATTTTGAGAAGGTAACCGATTGTGGCTGCTTTGGTGATGCGATACCGTTGACGCCCTGGCAGTCGTTCTACAAAGATGTGCTTTTGTTGGTGCTGATCTTGTTTTTGTTTGTGAAGCGAAAACAGATCACTCCATTGTTCAAGGGAAGTATTCAAACGATGTTGATTGTGGTGACCACACTTTTCTGCGGCTGGTTTGCCCATCATGTCTTGGAACATCTTCCTTGGTTAGACTTCAGGCCTTACAAGGTGGGAGCCAATATTCAAGAAGGCATGGAGATTCCTGAAGATGCGCCCTTGCCCGTCTTTGAATACCGATGGAAGTTTAAAAAGCCAGACGGTACTGAAGCGTTGATCGTGAATACAGGCGCCTATCCATCTGTTGAGGGTGAGTTTGTAGATGTGGAAACTACTTTGATAGAGGAAGGGTACATTCCGCCCATCCATGATTTTTCTATGGAAAAAGAGGGCGAAGATTTCACAGAAATGTTTCTGACTACGGATAAGCTCATGATAATTGTAGCGTACAATTTATCGAGTTCCGATGATGAAGGATTTCAACGATTACAAGCCAAAATAGCCGAGGCGCAACAGGCAAACTATGAGGTAATCGGACTCACCGCTTCATCGCGAACAGCGCCGCCCATCGACATTCCGTTTTACTTTTGTGACGAAACAGCCCTGAAAACCATCGTAAGGTCCAATCCTGGAGTGCTGGTGCTCCGACAAGGAACGATTATGCAAAAGCTACATCACAACGATGTTGATCAACTAAAGTTCTAGCGATAAACTTTTTGTTATTCACCTTTTGAAGAAAATAGGATATGCGTTGCTTACGCTTTTTGGAGTGGTAACGGTTATTTTTGTGCTGTTCACGGTGCTTCCAGGAGATCCGGCACGCATGATGCTCGATCAGAATGAAGATTCCGAACAACTGGCTGCGATCAAAGCGAAATACGGATTCGACAAACCATTGCTTACGCAGTATGGCTACTACCTCAATGATCTTTCGCCAATTTCGCTGCACCATGAAAATACGGATAGTTACACCTTCTTTGATACTAAAAAGTATACAGGGACGGTACTTTTCAGTATAGGGACGTACCAATTGGCTATCAAAACACCCTATTTGAGAACGTCTTTTCAAAAAGGAGGGAAAAAGGTGTCTAGTATCATCGCGGAAACGCTTCCCAATACCTTTATATTGGCAGTAAGTGCGATTGCCATTGCGCTTTTTCTGGGGATTCTTCTGGGCATTATTTCCGCCATGCGAAAAGATTCTTGGTTGGATCGAGTGATTCAGATCGTCAGTACTTTGGGTATGAGCATTCCATCTTTTTTCAGCGCAATTCTATTTGCGTGGCTTTTCGGCTTCGTACTGCATGAATACACCCATTTGAACATGACGGGAAGTTTATATGCGGTGGATGACTTCGGCGAAGGGAAATACATTCAATGGAAAAATCTGCTGCTGCCTGCGGTTACCTTAGGCATTCGGCCGCTGGCTGTAGTCACACAGTTGATGCGCAATTCGCTTTTAGAAGTCTGGAATCAAGAATACATACGAACCGCCAAGGCGAAAGGCTTGTCGCTCGTTCAAATCCTCAGAAAGCATGCCTTGAAAAACGCCATGAACCCAGTGGTTACGGCCATTTCGGGATGGTTTGCTTCGATGCTAGCGGGTGCCGTATTTGTGGAGTATATTTTTGGGTGGAACGGTTTAGGAAAAGAAATTGTAGATGCACTCAACAATTTGGATCTTCCTGTCATCATGGGTGCTGTGGTGGTCATTGCTTTCCTTTTTATACTGATCAACATACTCGTGGACGTCATCTATGGCTGGTTGGATCCTCGCATTCGAACTTCTGCATAATTATCTACGGAAAGCCCTTTTAAATTCATTCCCTGTAAGTTACTTTTGTAGGATCACTGAACGCCAAAACCACACCTCATGCGAAAGAAAATAGTAGCCGGCAACTGGAAAATGAACAATGATCTGGCTGAAACAGATTTGTTAATTACGGAATTGATGAAAAAGATGCCTGAAACCACGGCTTCTGTTATGATCGCACCAACCTTCGTCAATCTTCACTATGCCTACAAGCTGACACGTACTTCAAAAGTGGAAGTCATTGCACAGAACATGCATCACGCAGCTAGTGGTGCTTTCACTGGAGAAATTTCTGCTGAAATGCTCAAGAGTGTCGGTGTAGAGACCGTCATATTAGGACATTCGGAACGTCGTGCGCTTTTTGGCGAAGATGATGCTTTTTTAGCCAAGAAGGTAGATGCTGCTTTGGAGCACGGGTTAAGGGTTATGTTCTGTATCGGCGAAGAATTATCTGATCGAAAGGCGAACAATCACTTTGAGGTGGTCAAGAATCAATTAGAAAAGGCGCTTTTTCATCTAGATGCAAAGGCTTGGTCGCACATCATTCTTGCCTATGAGCCCGTTTGGGCCATTGGTACTGGGGAGACTGCCTCACCAGAGCAGGCACAGGAAATGCACGCATTCATCAGAAAAGTATTGGCAGATACGTATGGCAACGACCTTGCTGCCTCTGTTTCTATTCTGTATGGCGGAAGTGTGAAACCCGCGAATGCCAAAGAGATTTTTGCTCAACCAGACGTAGATGGCGGATTGGTGGGAGGTGCTTCTTTGAAGGCGGACGACTTTGCGGCGATTATTGCCGCGATCTAAGCGCTCATGTCTGCCACCTACATCGAGTATAAATTTGAACTCAGTCCGAAAGAACCTGGCTGTGATATTCTAATGGCTGAACTGGGTACCCGAGGTTTTGAAAGTTTTGTGGAAACTGCCGAAGGACTGAATGCCTATATTCAAAAGGAGGACTGGCATTCTGAAATTCTTTCTGAAGTATATATTTTGGATTCTGATGAATTTTCGATTCAGTATACACATTCGGAAATAGCACCTTCCAATTGGAACGAAAGTTGGGAACAGAGTTTTCAACCCATCACCGTCGCAAATCAAGTAACGGTTCGCGCACCCTTCCACGAATCTGCCAATACTATCTATGATATAGTTATAGAACCGAAGATGAGTTTCGGTACAGGGCATCACGAAACCACCCACATGATGCTCGCGCAGATGCTACAGCTTGATTTCGAAGGAAAAAAAGTACTAGACATGGGCAGTGGTACGGCGGTGTTGGCAATTCTCGCAGAAAAGCTAGGAGCAAAATCGGTGGATGCCATCGATATTGATCAGTGGTGTTACGAGAATGCCCTAGAAAACATCCATCGGAATCAGTGTGAGCGAATCGTTCCCCTAAAAGGAGATGCTTCTTTGTTGGAGGGTAAGGAGTATGATATCATCTTGGCGAATATCAATCGAAACATCCTTTTGGCGGATCTTCCTCGCTACGCAAATTGTTTAACACGAGACGGAGAACTCTTACTTAGCGGGTTTTTGGCGAACGACCTTTCTGTCTTACATGATCGCTGTATAACACTTGGTTTTCATTTTGTTACAAAACTTCAACAAAATGAATGGATTTCTGCATTTTATCGAAAACACTGATAATACTTCAACAATTAACTTAATTTTTTGTTAATTTCGGAAAGACATGCATGTTATGGTAATTCTGAATGATTTCGATTAGAATTCAAACAGAGTTCAATTTATTAACCAAATCCTATTAACAAAATGAGAAAAGTAAGATTGTTAAGTCTTATTTCTCTTGCGTGTGCCTTCGTAATGATGTCATGCCAAGATGAAAGCCCTGAAAATGACCAAGAACTGCAAGTTGAAATTATTGATCCCCTAGATTTCGCTTCAGGTACCTACGATGTATCCGGTAAAGTTACCGACGTACTCGATTCACATTTTTTCAATACCGACGACATTCAAAAGATCAATTTTGTGCTACCTGATGGCTCAACGGAAGTGCGTTATCAAATAGAAGGTGATATTGCATTGACCCAAGAGCAGGTTGACTATCTTTCTGAGAATGGAATCTCGGATGCCAGAAACTACCACACCAATAACTTAGTAAGTACGCCTTTTAATATTCAAATTATTGGCTACACAGGTGGTGGTGGCTACGGACTTACCAGTAGACAACGTACCGCCTTACAGTGGGCCGTTAACAACTACAACCGTTTAAATCTGGGCATTACCTTCACCCTTACTTTTGGTACAAATTACCAGCCGAAGGATATGGTGGTGTACAGGAATCCAACAGTTTCTGGAGCTGGAGGCTCAGCGGGCTTTCCAAGCAACGGTAGACCCAACAAATTCATTCAAATATATGCGGGTCTTGATCCTTATAATACCAACGTGACCGAACACGTGATTACCCATGAAATCGGGCATTCCGTTGGTTTCCGACATACAGACTACCAAACCAGACAAAGCTGTGGTCAAAATGTCAACGAAGGTTCTGCTGGGGTGGGTGCAAACCCAATTCCTGGTACGCCTGCAGGGTACGATCCAACCTCTATCATGTTGGCTTGCTTTAGTAGCAACGAAGATGGAGAGTTTGGACAGTATGATGTCGTAGCCCTCAATTATTTGTATTAGCCATATCTTTTTTCAGAATTACCAAAGAAACACCGCTTCGATCGAGCGGTGTTTTTTTATTCGGAAACACCGCTAATTATTTCATTCTTAGGAGATTTATAAATACATTAGCAATAAACATTGCATTCCATGGGTCAGGTTCAAACTGCAGAAGAAGTACTTCACTCCGAGAAATTGACGGATCAGCATGAATTGGTATTATTCAATGACGATGTCAATACCTTTGACCATGTGATTGAAACCCTTATGTCGGTTTGCGATCACACACCGCATCAGGCGGAGCAATGTTCTTTGATCGTACACTACAAAGGCAAATGCACCGTAAAAACTGGAGAATTCGAAGACTTGAAGAATCGCTGTTTGTTGCTTCTAGATGCAGGTCTTTCTGCAGAAATTGATGGATAGCTGCTACTTTTCTAGAACAAGCGCACATTTCCTCACATACTTCTTGTACCACTTTCCGTACCTTTACACGACAAATTTTTTCTATGGAAATCTCTAAGGAAAACTTGCTGGAACGCGCCAATAGCATTACCAAGAACACATTAATGGAAACCCTAGAAATTGTCTACACCGATGTAGGACAAGATTTTCTAGAAGCCCGAATGCCGGTAACACCCAAAGTGCATCAACCCGATGGCGTTTTGCACGGTGGTGCCATGGTTGCATTGGCCGAAAGTGTAGGGAGTGCTGCTTGCTTTATTTTTCTGGATACTACGCAGTACTTCGTTCGGGGTATTGAGATTTCTGCAAACCATGTGCGAAGCATCCGCGAAGGTTTTGTCTATGCCAAGGCACGTGTTGTTCATAAAGGAAGAACCACACAGCTTTGGGATATCAGACTGCACGACGAAGAAAAAAAACTGATTTCTGTAGTTAAGTTGACCACCATTGCACTTCCCAAGAAAACCGATGCTTGAAGAATTGAACCGCATTCATGATGCGCTCCGTAATGAACTGCCCGTTGTAGCCTTCAGAAAACCTGATTCTGCTGAGGTAGAGGTATACTTTCAAAAGAATGATACCTTGTACACAGCAACCGACTGGTCACAAAAAGGTTTTGTCTTTGCGCCTTTTTTAAAGGAGGAGACAACTGTTTTCATTCCAAAAGAAGAGTCAACGACTTTTATATTTCAAGGAGAAAAAGGGACTACCAACGCGGGTGAGAAAGCTATAAACCCGACACTGACAAATCATTTGGAGATGGTAGCGAAAGCAGTTGAGTGTATCAAAACCTCCAACTTGGAAAAAGTGGTGCTATCCCAAGTACTTAAAAAACCACTAGAAACCGACCCAGTTGAATTGTTCAAACGGCTACTGTTGCATTACCCTAGCGCTTTTGTGTATTTGTGGTATCATCCCAAGGTAGGGATGTGGCTTGGGGCAACTCCTGAGACCTTAATGCAGATGAAGGGAACCACGTTCCAGACGATGTCTCTAGCGGGTACTAAGTCGAAAGAAACGAATACTCATCCAAAATGGTCAGCCAAGGAGTATGAAGAGCAGTCTATTGTCACCGCTCATATGGAGTCAGTATTGCAAGCGCTAGCAGATCTTGAAATTGGCGAAACCAAAACCGTTTCGGCAGGACGCTTGTGGCATTTACAAACTGAAATTCGGGGAAGACTCAAAAGTGGTGTGCGTCCTTCAGAAATTGTGGCATTGTTGCACCCAACACCTGCAGTTTGTGGTACACCAGTAAAGAAAGCCCTCGACTTCATTAATGAGTATGAGCCTCATCAAAGAAGTTTCTACACAGGCTTTCTGGGAATTGTGGAAGCACAGGATGAGTTGGAACTATTTGTCAATCTTCGTTGTGTGCAGCTCGTAGACAAAGAGGCGCACATCTATGTGGGCGGTGGTATCACCAAAGATTCAGTTCCTGAAGAAGAATGGAAGGAATTGCTACACAAGGCGCAAACCATGGTGAGTGTACTGTGATCACATTCATCATTTTTGAAACAGCATCCTTGGCAGATTTCTTATTTTTGCGCGGAGCATGAAATATCCTAAAATTCACGTTGCGCAAACTGTTGTCGCCCTTTGTCAGGCGAAAGGAATCAAAGACATTGTCATTTCTCCTGGTTCGCGTAACGCACCTCTTACCATTGGATTTACCGAAAACCCTTTTTTTAACTGTTACAGCATTGTAGATGAACGCTGTGCTGCTTTTTTCGCATTGGGAATGGCGCAGCAACTACGGAAGCCTGTTGTAGTGGTATGTACCTCTGGTTCTGCTTTACTCAATTACTATCCCGCGGTTTCCGAAGCTTTCTACAGCGATATCCCGCTGGTTGTTATCTCCGCAGACAGGCCGAAATACCGTATTGATATTGGCGATGGACAAACCATTCGACAAGATCATGTATTCGACCGACATATTTTGGGTTCTTTTAATTTGAAACAAGATGTTAACCACGCCTCCGAAAAGCTGCTAGCTCTGGAGAAACATCGCATGCACATATTTATGGATGCTAAGGTCGTAACACGCATGCAGACGGGCATTCAAGAGCACAATGAACTAGCAATTAATGAAGCACTCAATCTTTGTATGACTCAGCAAGGACCAGTGCATCTCAATGTGCCCATGGAAGAGCCGTTGTATGAAACCGAAAAAGCGCCTTCTGTTCATCCTCAATCAATGGCCACAGCCACAACTGAAGAAAGCCTTTTGTCGAGTGAGCTAGAAGAATTGGCATCACAGTGGAACGGCAGTGCAAAAAAAATGATCTTGGTTGGGGTGAACCCACCCGAAAGTCTTACCGCAGATATTTTGGAACAATTAGCTGAGGATCCTTCGGTGGTAGTTTTCACCGAAACGACCTCAAACATTCACCATCCAGCTTTCTTCCCTAGTATAGACAAATTGATCGCACCTTTTGAAAAACATCCCGATGGCGAACAGTTCTTCAAAGAATTGCAACCTGATATTGTACTCACTTTTGGGGGAATGGTAGTGTCTAAAAAGATCAAAGCCTTTCTCAGAAAACAACCACCCAAAGCTCACTGGCACATAGATGTTAAAAAGGCTTATGATACCTTCTATTGCCTTCGAAAGCACGTGAAAGCGCAGCCCCAGCTTTTTTTCAAAGCATTTTTGCCACTTACCACAAAAGTGGAAAGCTCTTACCAAGCATTTTTTCAGGATCTTATGGTCAGTCGTCGGAACCTACACACCGACTATTTACAACAGTTAGATTTTGGTGATTTTGTAGCCTTCAATCATATACTGAAACAAATTCCGCAATCATATCATGTACAACTAGGAAACAGCTCCACTGTGCGTTATGTGCAGCTTTTTGACAATGATCCAAGCTGGAAACAATTCTGCAATCGCGGAACCAGTGGTATTGATGGGAGCACTTCAACAGCTATCGGCGCTTCCCTAAAAGTGGAAGAACCTACGCTGCTAATTACGGGAGATTTGAGCTTCTTTTACGACAGTAATGCGTTGTGGAATGCCTATACTCGCCCAGATTTCAGGATTATTGTGATCAACAATGGTGGAGGAGGGATTTTCAGAATTCTTCCAGGAGCTACGAATTCAGATAATTTTGAACGTTTTTTTGAAACCACGCATGGGCTCAATGCGCAGCATTTATGCCAGATGTTTGGTTGGCACTATTTAAGCGCAACCAACCAAACAGAGCTTGACAAAGGTTTGGAGCAACTCTTCTCGGGCTTAGGACAACCAGTATTGTTAGAAGTTTTTACTCCAAGAGAGGAGAATGATCAGCAACTCTTAGCGTATTTCGATTTTTTAAATCATTAGGCGCTTTCTCGGCACTTCAATTGAATGAGGTGATCTAACCAGGAGAAGGCGGTATCAAGATCGTTGAATGCTTCAAACGGCAAGGACATGAAGCGCTTTTCGACCGCTAGGGGTTTAAAGGAGATCGTTTTATTATTGACCACTGCAAAAGCGATCATGTTTGGAAAATCATTCGTAAGTTTCTTGTAGCCTGTTGGATCAACGGCATACGAATGTGTCCGATGAGACAAGTATCCGAAGCATCGGTCTCCGTAAAAAGCATCGACTGCTCGTAGGAGCTCTCCGCACTCGTCGTAGTCAAGCGTTGTTCCTTCATTAATTTCAGCTACGATGATATCTTGGAAAAAGAAAAATGTGCCATAAGAAAAGGAATGTACTTCCTTACAAAGGCTCGGATTGTGAATAGATTGTGGCATGGTTACTAACATTATTTCCTTAATTCAACAACAAAGCTAGGCAGTAGTCTATGAATCAACGAAATACCAACACCATGGCTGCGATAATCGATGAAATACACTAAATCATCGATGAAATGCAAACCTCGAATTTACTATAACGTTTTCGTTGATAAGTCATTGAACAACAAAAGGTTGCGTGTTTACTTTCGGGTATATTTACTATGGAAGTTTCTTCCTCCAATAATGGTTATTTTTGCAATTGAAAAAATGGACACTTATGGAAAAAGCCAATTGGAAAATTGCCAAGGAATTTGAAGACATTACTTATAAGAAATCAAATGGCGTAGCCCGGATCGCCTTTAATCGTCCAGATGTGCGCAATGCCTTCCGACCGAAAACTACCTCAGAATTATACGAAGCTTTTTATGATGCTCAGGAAGATACTTCCATAGGCGTGGTCTTGCTTTCCGCCGAAGGGCCTTCATCGAAAGATGGTGTGTATGCCTTTTGCAGCGGGGGCGATCAAAAAACCCGCGGTCATCAAGGCTATGTGGGACAGGACGGGATGCACCGTTTGAATATTCTGGAGGTACAACGTCTGATTCGCTTTATGCCCAAAGTAGTGATTGCAGTAGTACCGGGATGGGCTGTAGGGGGTGGTCATAGTTTACACGTGGTATGTGATATGACCCTTGCGAGTAGAGAGCACGCTATTTTCAAGCAAACAGATGCTGATGTTACGAGTTTTGACGGAGGCTATGGATCTGCCTATTTGGCGAAGATGGTAGGGCAGAAGAAAGCACGCGAAATCTTCTTCCTCGGTCGAAATTATAGCGCACAAGAAGCCTATGAAATGGGCATGGTGAATGCGGTTATTCCTCACGGCGAATTGGAAGACACTGCTTATGAATGGGCTCAGGAAATTTTGGACAAATCGCCTACCTCTATAAAAATGCTCAAGTTCGCCATGAATCTCACAGACGACGGGATGGTTGGGCAACAAGTATTTGCTGGTGAAGCCACGCGACTGGCCTACATGACAGAAGAGGCGAAAGAGGGGCGTAATGCCTTTCTTGAAAAGCGTAAGCCTAATTTCCGCGATATTAAATGGATTCCATAAGATTAGATGATGTCAAAATCTATTGCTTGGTTGCGCGCAGCTAGACTGCGTACCCTTCCGCTTTCACTTTCTGGAATCATCGTTGGAACCGCCATGGCAGACCGAGAGGGAATGTTTATGGCTCATGTCTTCATACTAGCCTTACTCACAACAGTTGCTTTTCAAGTACTTTCCAACTTTGCCAACGACTATGGTGATGGCGTAAAAGGAACCGATAACGACACGCGCATTGGTCCACAGCGCGCTGTTCAGAGTGGAGTGCTCACGTCAAAAGAAATGAAGATTGGCGTACTGATCTCTGCAATCGTAGGATTGGCATTAGCCAGTGTTTTGATATATGTAGCTTTCGGACAGGAGCAGTGGGGGTATGTGTTTATCTTTTTTGTTCTTGGTTTACTGAGTATCATTGCTGCCATTACCTATACCGTAGGAGGAAAGGCCTATGGATACCGCGGTTTAGGTGATGTCTTCGTTTTTATCTTTTTTGGATTACTGGCGGTCTTAGGCAGTCAATTTTTATACACAAAGCATCTTTTATGGCAAGATTGGCTTCCTGCCATTACCATTGGTGCATTTAGTACAGCGGTTTTAAATTTGAATAATATTCGAGATTACGATTCAGATAAAACTTCCAAAAAACGCACGCTAGTGGTTTCAATGGGTGTGAAAAGGGCTAAAGGCTATCACAATGCTTTGATTTTGCTGGGAATGCTGTGCGCCATCCTCTATGCGATCTTTACCTTTGAGGGATACACCAACTTCTTGTTTGTCTTGGCCTTTGTGCCGTTGGCCTTGCATTTGAAGCGATTCAATGGAATTCAAGAGGCCAAATCGTATGATCCAGAGCTAAAAAAAGTAGCCTTGTCCACCTTTTTATATGCGGTTTTGTTCTACCTTGGATTTAATATTTTTTTGTAGTTTTAGCCTGATTCAATAACCCCTAAACACCGAAGGTTTGAGCGACTCTATTAAAATTCTGATTGTAGAAGACAATGTGGTCATTGCTGATGACATGCAGGAAATGTTGGAAGAGATAGGCTATAACATTGTTGACAATGTGATTTCCTATGAAAAGGCGGTTGACGCCTTAAATGAAAATGATGTAGACCTCGTGCTGATCGACGTGATTTTGGCCACAGAGAAGACAGGAATCGACTTAGGGCGCTACATTCGTGAGAACTTTGATATCCCTTTCATCTTTGTTACCTCAAACTCGGACAGAGCTACCGTAGAAAAGGCAAAGTTGGTAAACCCAAATAACTATGTGGTGAAGCCTTTTGAACAGAACGACTTGTTTGCGGCTATCGAGATCACGCTTTCGAATTTTACTCCTTCCGCAGACGGCCCTAAAAATCAGGAAAGAAAAATCTTGAAGGATTCTATCTTCATCAAGAAAAACAACCTCTTTCATCGTGTGCCTTTCCAGTCGATTCAATTTATCAAGGCAGACAACGTATACCTAGAAATTAAGACCCAAGAAAAGGACTTTTTGGTGCGCTCTTCATTGAAAGACTATCTATTGAAACTTCCCGAAGATAAATTTTTCAGAGTGCATAAATCCTACATTATCAATATTGATCACATCGAAGCCATTAATTCGAAAGATGTGGTGATCAAAGGTGAAACCATACCAATTTCTAAAGATTTTAGAGACTTTGCCTTGTCTTCTCTCAACCAATAACCACGAACTTTTGGTGGTTGATATCAAAAAATAGGCAATAGACAACAATTATTTTCTAGTAACCGAGGCAGGCGCTATGTTTGTCTCGGTTATTGGTTAATGAGTGTTACTGTTTATGCCCCAACCTAAATAGAGACACTTTAGTGGAAAGCCCCGTTTCGCGGGGCTTTTCTTTTGTAAAACAGTTTCTGAAAAACCAAAATCCACACCACCACAATAACCTCTTTGTAGACAACGAACCTCGTTCATTAGGCAACAATTATTTTAGAATGTGAACTAGTGCATCGTTATTTGTAAGATCAATAGCCTTTATTATTGAAAATTGAGTACGTTTGAACGCCAATCCATTGGTTTTTAAACTACTTTTGGCACAGAAGTATGAATTTTAACCTACAATTGATTTCAAAAAGATGGCTTCAGCTTGGATGGATCTTTCTCTGGTCTTTCCAAATGTTTGCACAATCTGGCGCTGTTTTCAATGCTTTTCAATCACTGGAAAGTGCTGAACAGCGATTCATCTACTTTTTTGAAACTTCAGCTAAGTACGAAGAGACATCTCATCAGTGGTGGACGAATGCTATAGACAGTCACCTCAATGCTATTGATGATTCTTCAGAACAAGGAGCCCTTGAAAAGGCCTATTACCAGATTATTAAGGCACAGATTCTTCTAGATAATAGAGATTTTGATAACTCGTTACGGATTGCAACTGGTTTGTACCAGCAAAAGGAAAATCTACCGGATAACCAGCTGTCTAAGCTCATGGGTATCATGGACAAGACCTATGCAGCATTACAGCTCTACGGAAATCAGTTGGAGCTTCGCAAGGAAATGAAAACCCTCTTCGGGGAAGAACCGAGATTGTACGATATCTACAGAAACTTGGGTCAGTACCGCGATGCCAGGAAGAATTACATTCAAACGCATAGTAATGTCCTAGAAGATGGTAATGACATTCAAAAGGCGCAATACAACAATGACATTGGGGAACTTCAGTTACTAGAAAAACTTACTTTCAATGCTGATTTCCACTTTGAATTGGCCTTGAGCCATATCAAACTTTATCTTTCTCAAGCACGTGAAAACGATCCTAATTATGATCGTATCATGCTTCTAGAAGGGATCGTAACGGGTAATAGAGGTCGAGCGCAAATCGATCAAGAAAATTATACGGAAGCCTTACCATTGTTGGAGTTCGCCTTAGATCGTATCCGCTTGTACGATAACGGGCAAATGCAAGAGAACATTTTTGAATATTGGAAGGCCTTAGTGCAGACCAATATCAAGCTCAATAACTTAGATCAGGCGAAACGTTACTTAGACAATATTGGTCAGTATTTTGGAGGTTCGTATCACTACAATCGACTGTTGGCAGATTATTATTTGAGTAAAGGCATCTCAGATTCGGCCTTTTATCATTACCGCAAGTATGTAACGGTCAAGGATTCTATCCTTGAAGACCAGCGCAACAATCAGCTGATGGGACTTCTGGTCATTTCAGACTTAGAGAATCAACGTGATATGAGCGAGCGCTTGGCAGAAGACAACCGCATTCGAAAGCAGGAGCTAGAAGAGCGAGATCGCAAGCTCAATCTTGGAATGATAGCCTTGTTCTTCTCGCTGATTGGTTTTGGTGGAATTGCCTATGCGTATGCGAAAAAGATTAAGAGTCAGAAACTAATCGAGCACCAGAGCAAGATTATTGAGGAATCACTTCGTGAGAAAGAAAGTCTACTCAAAGAAATTCACCACCGTGTAAAGAATAACCTTCAAATGGTTTCTAGTCTCTTGAACTTGCAATCGAAGAATGCAAACAGCGACGAGGTATTGTATGCGCTGCAGGAAGGAAGGAACCGAGTGAAAGCCATGGCTTTGATTCACCAGAAATTGTATCAAACTGAAGGTCTTTCTGTGATTGAAATGAACGGTTATGTAGAGTCTTTGATCAAGAGTATAGAGTCTGTTTACAAAAAGCCAGACGAAGACGTAGACTACTTTATCAACGCGAGCAACATTGAGTTAGATATTGATTCTGCCATTCCTATTGGATTGATATTGAATGAATTGGTCTCTAATTCTTACAAGTACGCTTTTGAAGATGTGGCCCACCCTGAAATCCGCATCAAAATCAACAAGACTGAAACGGGCTATGATTTCGAATACCGCGATAATGGTGTCGGCATCCCAGATGATTTGCAAGTCGGAAACTCTAAGTCTCTTGGGCTGCGTTTGGTCAAACGATTGACCAATCAATTGCGCTCTGAACTTAACTTTGAGAACACGGGCAAAGGCTCTCGCTTCTGGTTTAGCTTTTCTTAAACAGTTTGTTATTTAGCGCACCTGACTTTTCAGTACTACGCGATGTAAGAGCTTGGGAAACAGGCGTTTTAAATAGATCCCTTTCACTTCACCAAGTCCGATATAGGCTTCAAACTTTTGGCGTTCTATCGCTTTGATCATCCGCCAACAAAATGTGGTTACTGGCAATCCGTTTTTGGTGGCCTCATCATTGGTTTTCTGCAATGTACCATCCTTGGTGAGGGCATTCTTGGCCACGTCCGTTTGTACAAAACCAGGACAGATCATGGTGACGTCGATGCCATCTTTTTCATGTTCCATTCGCAGCACATCGAAATAACCGTGAAGCGCATGCTTGGCACCGCAGTATCCTGAACGATACGGACTGCCAAACTTTCCCATCAAACTGCTCACACAAACAAAATGTCCACCTTGATTTGTTATGAAATGGGGCAATAAGGCTTTGGTGATAGCCACATTGGCCAAATAATCAACGTCGATTAGCTTTTGGTAGACCTCAAAATCAGTTTCCAAAATCAGCGACCGTTGACTCACCCCGCCATTGAGTATGACCATATTTAAACTACCAAATGCAGCCACTGCCTGTTC
>CAWUKP010000005.1:0-23817 GCA_963922975.1 uncultured Spongiivirga sp.
TTTAAAAAGGGCAGATGACGTATATCTTCGCCCTCCCATTCCAATAAATCGTAGGCTTTTAGAATTACTGGAGTTTTGACCAATAAATTTTTGGACACGTTTTTCCTGCCAATCCGAGTTTGTAGTGCATTAAAACTTCCGATTTCTCCATTGGGAAAAGGCAGAATTTCTCCGTCTAACACCGTTCCTGTGGGAATAGCTTCCACAAACGAATGAAATTCTGGGTATTTATCGGTTACTAGTTCTTCACCTCTTGACCACACGAAGACTTCTCCCTTTCGAATGATCACTTGTGCTCGGATACCGTCCCATTTGTGCTCTACACTCCAGTCAGTAACTTCGCCCAATTCTTCAACTTCATTCTCGATGGCATAGGCCAAATAGAAGGGGTAGGGTTTACTGAGGTAGTCTGCTTCGTTTTCTTCAAGAATTAATTGCTGGAAGGTCGTATTTTGAGGCGACCAGTTTCCCATGAGTTTGTAAGCGAGCACATCTTCGTCAATGGAAGTGGCTTTAGACAGGGCGCGGGTCATCAGCTTTTGACTTACTCCAATTCGAAAACCGCCAGTAATGATTTTATTGAACACAAAACGTTCATAATAGTTCAGTTGCCTCCAAGTTTCTTGAAGAAATTGTTTTTTATCAACCTCTTCTTGTTCTTTCAGATGAATGATATCCTCAATATGTTGAGTAAGGCTTTTAGTGCTTTTAGCGGTAGCATTGGGAACAATCAACGCAATGGTTTCTGCTAAATCGCCCACAATGTGATAGGATTCCTCAAATAACCAAAGTGGAATATTAGCTGCCTCCGAGGCCCATTCCCGCAGCAATGTGGTATTAACGGGGCGCTTGGGTCTTCTATGGGATAATAAGGCGATTGCCCAGAGTTTGTCCTTCTCATTGGCATGTACGAAGTAGTTGGCCAATGCACCCACTTTCAGATTAGTCTTGTTAGTGCTATCGAGTCTTTTGATAAGCGCGGCAAACTCTTTCATACCTCTTCATTTTTTGCTTCCGCATCTAACGACTCCCCTTCGTATTGCGTGTGCTCTGTTCGGGCGTCGTAACCTTTTTCTCTTAAATAGCGTGTGAAAATATCAGTGTAACCGTGTGTCGCGATGACTTTGGTGCACTCTGTGGATTTAATGGCTGTCAGCAACCCTTGCCAATCGCAATGATCGGAGAGCACAAAACCCTTATCGATGGCACGTCGTCTCCGCGCACCGCGAAAGGTCATCCAACCACTGGCAGAGGCCGTCACATAAGGAACCATTTTCCGAATCCAAGTACTTCCATGAGCAGAAGGAGGTGCAAGCACCATGTTTCCGATGAGGTCTTGTTTTTTGGTTTCCTTGGTGATAAGGGTAGTAGGGGGAAGCTTTAATTGCGGCCGCAGAACGTTAGTCATATTTTCAATGGCTCCGTGGGTATTAATGCTTCCAATAGACGGATCGAGGTGTTTCAGAAGACGCTGTGCTTTCCCAAGTGAATAGGCAAACAAGACGGAGGTTTTGCCTTCGGCCTGATTCTCCTTCCACCATTGATTGATATCCTCGTATACTTCTTTTTGCGGGCGCCATTTGAAGGCGGGAAGTCCGAACGTACACTCTGTGATGAAAGCATGACACTTTACAGGCTCATAAGGTGCAGAAATACCATCATTTTCAAGTTTGTAGTCTCCGGAAAACACCCATACTTCACCTTTATGCTCCACACGAATCTGTGACGATCCTGGGATATGCCCCGCAGGATGAAGGCTAAAGTTGACATTGTTGATCGTAATGGATTTTCCGTACTCCAAACCATCCACTTTGATGTCGCCTAAACGATGTTTGATAATCGGCACATTGTTGTGATGGGTGAGATACTGCTGATGTCCCCATCTTGAATGGTCTGCGTGTCCGTGAGAAATGATGGCTTTCTTTACGGGCTTCCAGGGGTCAAGATAGACCTTGGCAGCCTCACAGTAGATACCTTTATCCGTGAATTGTAAAAGGGGTGTCGGCAATTTTTTTATCTAAAATAGGGAAAGTTCCAGTCTTCGAAAAATTGAAGAAGGTTTTGGTTTTGAATGGCTCGTGGAATAGCTATATTTGTGCGCTGAAAAATTTGAACTATGTCTTTTTCCAATTTATTTGATAGCGGTTTTAGAAAACGCAATCAAGATCACTTCGCAGCCATTGTGAGAGTAGCCATGAGCGATGGAGAGATCAAAGTTAAGGAGAAGCTTTTTTTAGACAAGCTGGCCAGAAATTTAGAAATTTCGGAAGCCGATTATGAAAGGATTCTTGAGGAATACGATCAACATCCGATCAATCCTCCTATTACCTATGAAGGGCGAATTGATCGCCTTTTCGATTTGGCGCGTATGGTATATGCCGATGAAGAGATCGGAGAACGCCAACAACCTTTGTTAGAGCGATTGGCCATTGGACTTGGATTTACACCGTCAAACGTAAAATATGTGGTAGCCAAGGCCTTAGAATTAGTCACTTATGAAGTAGATCACGATACGTTTATCGATGAGATTCGGAATATGAATCGATAAAGTAGTACCGCAATACAAATAGAAAGCCGAGGAATTTCCTCGGCTTTTCTTTTTAGGATAAATACTGATAGGCGGTTTTTAGCAAGGCGTCTTCGTCAAAGGGTTTACGAACCGTGTCAGTGATGCCATTTCGCTTGTACCGACTCAAGTCTTTGGGTTTGTGGTAGGCCGTCACAGCAATGATGGGCACAGTACGGGTGTTGTTGTAGCCTAGTCTGCGTATCTTCTTGGCGAGTTCATCGCCTGAGGTTTCACCCTCAAGTTTAATGTCCATGAAGATAATGTCGTACACATTGTGTTTAAGATCTTCTAAAACACCGTCTTCTCCGTTAAAAATCTCCACATAAAATTCGCCAGTACTCACTAAGATTTTAAGCATTACCATCTGGGTCATTTCTGAATCTTCGATTAATAAAGCTTTGATTTTCTCGTTGCGCTTGGGTTTTGAGATCGTTTTTTCTGAGGTGGATCGAATGCTTTTTGGAGTCGTTGATTTCGTAACCTTGTGAATGGGAAAATTAAAATTGACATTGAAGGTGAATCGAGTGCCCTTACCATATGTGCTTTCCACCTTCAATTCACTTCCCATTAAATTCAAGATTTCTTTGGTGATAGAAAGTCCAAGGCCTACTCCTTTATGATCGCTGTTGTTGAGTTGGGTAAAACTCTCAAATATTCTCGAGATGTCTTCATCTTTGATGCCCATACCCGTATCGCTCACGCTGAAATGTATGTTGACGCGATTCCCGCGCTTGTAATTTTGTTCGATGTAGACCTCTACGCCCCCTTTCTTGGTGAATTTTAAAGCGTTGTTGAGTAAATTGACCAACACCTGCTTAAGCCGCATCCGATCGCCTTCTAGAATATCGGGAAAGTCGCTGCCTTGCTTTAGTACAAAGCTTAAGCCTTTATTGGCAAATTCCTTGTTGTAAGTGCTCTCCACTTCTTTTAGCAACTCTTTGAGATCGAAGGGTTGAGGATCCAGACTAAACTTCCCAGTTTCGATCTTCGACATATCCATGATATCTTCCAGCAGATTTTTAAGGTCTACGGTGGAATTCTGAATCACGTTGGCATAATCCAATTGATCGTTGGATAGCTCTGTGTGCTTCAGCATTTGAGAGAAAGTCAAAATACTCGTTAGCGGATTGCGTATCTCATGACTGAAGTTCGCAATGAATTTGTTCTTAAATTCTTCTTTCTCCTTCAGTAGCTGGTTTTGCAAATCCAAAAACTGCTTGGCAATGACAGACTCGTTTCGCGTTTGTGTCACTTTTTGCAATTCCGCGTAATGCTCGGTGAAGTCAATGAAGATTAACAGTGAAAAACCTTCATGATTCTTGATTTCAACATCGCAGATAAGCTGATCATCTGTGCCCAGATGCACACAATTGAGTTGTAGTTCTTCCTTAGCCTCTAGCAGCGGCAGGATGCTTTCAAAAAAGGGATGATGTGCTTGCAATGCACTTCCTTTCGGGAGTGGAAACAAAGCATCATCTGACTCTTGTACCTTTCCATCTTCGGAGACTAGTGTGAATTGTCTTCTCGCCTGATAGAATTCATCTTTAATTTCTTTTAGACCCATTACATATGCAGTTCTTGAGCCAACGACAAGAAGAGCTCTTCTACAGCTTCTCCTGTTTTGGCACTGGTAAAATAATCGGGGCGGATACTAAAATTACTTTTATTTTCTTTTAAAAATGTCTTGGTGACCAAGTCTGCCTTGTTACCTACTACTTTGGTAGGGATGTCGTCGAAACGCTCTTTCAGGTAGGCCATGGCCTCTTCCAATTTGTTGTAGGTGTCTGGTCGCGTGACGTCGAATACATACACGAATCCATGACTGCCGAGCAAATACGACTCTCGTGTTTTTTTAATGTCGTCGTAACCTTCAAGGTCCCAAAGAATAAGGCTGATGTCTTCCCCTGAATCTAAATGCACTTCCTTCTTCATGATGTGCACGCCTATGGTCACTTTGTAATTATCGGAGAAGGAATCTTCCACGAAACGTCGGATCAACGAGGTTTTACCGACTCCGAATTGCCCAAGAAGCACAATTTTTTTAGAGGTTTTCATTGGTGAAATAATACGTTAGCTCTTTAGCAATACTTCTTTGATCAATTTCATCGGAATACTCCATCAATTGGATAAAGTTTTCATAGAACTCAAAGATAACATCTTGCAACTTATCTTTAAAATGTGTGCTGTATTGTCCGTTAATCACTACAGCTATGTAATGCTTTACAAAGCTCTGAATGTGAATATTGAACAATTCGTATTCGATTAATTCTAGGTTTTGACTTTGTTGATGAAACGCGTCTTCCACAAAGCTTTTGATGGCTGTTAGCATGCCAGACACCATATCCTCGTCAATGGTTTCGGATCGACTGAAGCTTCCGACCATGATGCCAGAGTCTTTTTCGATGATCATGACCTGCAGTACTTCAGGGTGTTCCGTGAGTTCACTGATGATCAGATCTTCCTCGCTTACCCCAGTGAACCACGATTTAAAACGGCGCTTCCAACCTTTGGCAGTAAAGCTATCTTCTACTTCCTTACCAATGCGCTCAGAGAGTAGTTTTATTTCTTGCGCCACATATTTTTTGATCATTTTCCCTATGATGGGATACAGGGCTTCTACTACTTGATCTTTTGAATTTTTAATCTCAGCTTGCAGTGTCTTGGTGATAGTTGGCCCTAAGGTTTTGGGCATTTCCTTGACGAAAGCTTGTAACTGCGCCTCAATGATAGGATCTACTTTAGGGGCAAGCTTTTGGCGTTCGTGCAGGATTTCTTCGAGGGCTTCAATGCGGTCACGGACTGCCTCTGCATATTCCCGTTCGTCGGTAAGCAGAATGTCTTTTAGCAGCGTGAGCTTGTCGCGTTGATCCATAGCGCCATGGGTTTACATGCTACTTGCGGATCTTTTCGCCGAGATTGATCAAAAGGTCACCAAGTAATTCACGGTCGACTTTGGTATGGTTAAGGTCGTCCGCCTTGTCGTTCAGGCTATTTTCAAGCTCCGTGATGCGAATATTGAGGTCTGTACTCAAGTTGTCAACGTTCTGCATGAGCTCAGAACGCACTTCTTCTACAAGTTTGGTCAGTTCCTTCTTCTTCTGAAGAATTTCCTGCTTGATGGTTTCAAATTCGGAATTATATTCCTGTATGTTTTCGCCAAAGATCAGATTCTTGATCGCCTCTATCTTGGATGTCGGATCCTCTTGGGCCGGGGCAGAAACTTGAGTTTTCTTGGCCATTGTAGTTGTTTTTCGGTTGAAACAAAGATAGAAAAATAAAGTAACCGCAGCGGTTTATGAAGAAAACTCTTGCATGAAGTTTTCAGCTTTCTCTACCATGCGTTTACTGCCACAAAAAAACGGAACCCGCTGATGCAATTCTCCAGGTTGAATATCGAGAATAGGAGTGAATCCGTTACTGGCTTTGCCATTGGCCTGTTCCGCTAGAAAAGCCATAGGATTGCACTCGTACAGCAAGCGTAATTTACCTTCCGACGCCTTAGAACTTTTAGGATACATGTAGATACCCCCTTTAATCATATTGCGATGAAAGTCTGAAACCAACGAACCGATGTAACGCGATGTATACGGACGATCGTCTTCTTCTTTTTGACAGTATTTGATATACTGCTTCACGCCTTCAGGGAAGTGCACATAGTTGCCCTCATTGATGGAATAGATCTTGCCAGTTTCTGGAAACTGCATATTGGGATGTGATAAGTAAAAGGTGCCAATGGCAGGATTTAGCGTGAATCCATTGACGCCGTGCCCAGTGGTGTACACCAACATAGTGGAAGTTCCATAAATGATATAACCTGCAGCCACTTGATTTCTTCCTTTTTGTAGAAAATCTTCAAGTGTCACGGGCGAACCTGTTGGGGTTACTCTTCGATATACTGAGAAAATCGTACCGACTGAAACATTGACATCGATATTTGAAGAACCGTCTAATGGGTCAATGAGAACCACATATTTATTCTGATGTTGTTCATCTAGACTATTGATCGCGATGAAGTCTTCTTCTTCCTCCGAAGCAATACCACAAATAATTTCGCGATTCTTGAGTGTTTGAATGAATTTTTCATTCGCCAACACATCTAATTTCTGCTGACTTTCGCCCTGCACATTGGTTTCGCCAGCTACTCCCAAAATATCTACCAATCCGGCTTTATTCACTTCGTGATTGACCACCTTGGCCGCGAGTCGAATGGCATTGATGAGTTTGGATAATTCTCCGGTGGAATAGCGAAATTCGTTCTGATTTTCGATGATAAATTCGCCAAGGGTTTGATTTTGATGGGCCATGTGATGCGCTGTGCAATTTGCGCACAAATATCGATATTTTTGTGAAACTAAAACGTTTTCGTAAAACCTACCTTTGCCGTTTCCTAACTATTTGTGACTTTTGTAACTATGAGTTATGTAATTCGAACCGCAACGCGGGAAGACATGCACTATGCATACCAGCTGATTCAAGAGTTGGCCGATTTTGAAAAAGAGTCCGAGGCTGTAGAGATTTCTGTGGCGCAACTGCAAAGTGATGGCTTTGGAACACAACCTTTGTTTCATTGCTTTGTGGCGGAGCATCATGCGAAGATTATCGGGATTGCGTTGGTGTACCCTAGATACTCTACTTGGAAGGGACCTGTGTTGCATTTAGAAGATTTGATCGTCAATCAAGACTATCGAGGGCAGGGCATAGGAGGCAAATTACTCGACGAAGTGGTGAAATACGGTCAGCATCTTGGTGTGAAACGCATTAGCTGGGAAGTACTCGATTGGAACGAGCCTGCGATCGAATTTTATGAGAATAGAGGAGCCATGGTGCGAAGGGATTGGGATGTGGTACAACTCGACGAACAAGGAATTGCCAATTATATTGCGAGAATTGAATCATGAGAATATTCAAATTTGGAGGGGCATCGGTGAAAGATGCTCAAGGGGTCAAAAACGTAGTGCGGGTCTTACAAGAAACCGGCCATGAGAATACCCTATTGGTGGTTTCCGCCATGGGAAAGACCACGAATGCAATGGAGCTAGTAGTGAAAAACTACTTTGAAAACAAGGCCGATCTACAGAGCGCTATCCATGATCGCATTAAATACCACAATGAAATTTTGTTGGAGCTTTTCGAGCATGAACAACACCCCGTTTTCAAGCGCGTCAAAACTTTGTTTGATGAGTTACAGGGTTTTTTGGCTTGGAATAAGTCGCCTAAACACAGTTTTGTGTACGATCAGGTGGTGAGTTATGGCGAGTTAATCTCCACCACCATCATCAGTGCCTATTTAAATGAAAACGGCATTGAGAATACGTGGATTGACGTTCGAACGTGTATTAAAACGGATAGTAATTACCGAGACGCCACGGTTCATTGGGAAAAGACCAAAGAAAAAATAACGAAGCAGGTCAAAAAAGGAACCTTGTACGTAACTCAAGGTTTTTTAGGCAGTGATGAAAACAATTTTACCACTACCTTGGGAAGAGAGGGTTCGGACTACACTGCTGCTATTTTTGCCTATTGCCTGAATGCCAACTCTGTAACCATTTGGAAAGACGTACCAGGCGTTTTGAATGCAGATCCACGGCACTTTGAGAATGCCAAACTGTTGGATCAAATCTCCTACCGCGAAGCGATCGAACTGGCCTTTTACGGAGCATCGGTTATTCACCCCAAAACGTTGCAACCGTTGCAGCGAAAGGAGATTCCGTTGTTTGTAAAGTCGTTTTTGAATCCTCAAAATCCTGGGACGCAGGTAAGCAAAGGCAAGGGCTTGCAGCCGCAAATGCCTTGTTTTATTGTCAAAAAAGATCAAGTGCTCATTCGGTTGTCTTCGTTAGACTTCTCGTTTATTGTTGAAGACAACATCAGCGAAATCTTTAGGCTGTTGCACGATTATAAACTAAAAGTAGACCTCATTCAGAACTCGGCGATTAGCTTTTCCGTTTGCGTTGATAACAAGTTTCACAAGCTTCCAGAACTCTTGCAAGTGCTGCGTTCAAAGTTCAAAGTAAATTGTATTGAAGGTGTTTCACTCTACACCATTCGGCACTTCGACGAGGCCGCCATTACGGCACTTCAGAATGGAAGGAAAATCTTGCTTGAACAACGCACTCAGGAAACCTTACAGCTGGTTGTCAGCTAGTTAAAGGGAAGGCCTTATTTTGTGGGTTTTTTAGTTACATTTGCGAGGTAACCAACCTTTTTCATGGGACTAGTCACTGCAAAGGAAGTAGCATCTGCGATTAATTTAAGTCGGTATGGTTTTATCGGCACCTTTGTGGGTTGGCTTTTGATGAAAGTGCTCAAGGTCTCCACCATGAATAAGATCTACGATCGGAACAAGCATTTGAATGATCTGGAGTTCCTGAATCGCATCCTAGACGAATTTGAGATCAATTTTGAAATTCCTGAGGAGGATTTACGCCGACTGCCAAAGGATGGTGCCTACATCACCATTTCGAATCATCCGCTGGGTGGCATCGACGGGATTTTGTTGCTCAAACTGTTGATCGAGCAACGCCCAGACTATAAAATCATCGCCAACTTCTTACTCCACCGCATAGAGCCATTGAAGCCTTACATCATGCCAGTGAACCCTTTCGAAGAACGGAAGGATACCAAAAGCAGCATCTCGGGCTTTATGCAGGCTATTCGACACTTGAAATCTGGACATCCCTTGGGCATCTTTCCTGCTGGGGAAGTGTCAACGTATAAAGACGATCGCTTGATTGTAGATCGCCCCTGGGAAGAAGCAGCCATGAAGTTGATTCAAAAAGCAGATGTACCTGTAGTGCCCATTTATTTCCACGCTAAGAATAGCAAGTTGTTTTATAGGCTTTCGCGCATCAGCGACACCTTCCGAACCGCCAAGTTGCCCTCTGAGCTCTTGACGCAAAAAAATAGAGTGATCAAAGTGCGTATTGGCAAGCCCATTTCAGTAGCCGCACAAGCAGAACACGAATCGCTCGAGGACTTCACCGAATTCCTTCGCAAGAAGACCTATATGTTGGCCAATCCTTTTGAAAAGAAGCGATTGATCGAAAAAGTGCCAACCTCAATTAAGCTTCCCAAGCAACCCAAAGAGATCGCCGGCCCTGTCAATGTAGAGTTGATGCAAAAGGAAATCGATCGTTTGCGTGAGGAAGACCATCGTCTTTTAGAAAGTAAGAACTATGAGGTTTTCCTAGGACCCGCTTCGAAAATGCGAAGTATTCTTAGAGAAATTGGCCGATTGCGCGAAATCACCTTTCGGGATATTGGAGAAGGCACCAATCAAGCGATCGACTTAGATCGATTTGACCAATTCTACCATCATCTATTTCTGTGGGATAACCAGGAGAATGCCTTGGTAGGGGCATATCGCATGGGGTTGGGAGCCAAAATATTTCCTACCTACGGGATTGATGGTTTCTACCTGCAGGATCTATTTCGGTTTGAGCCCGAACTCTACAAAATGATGAGCGAGAGTATTGAGATGGGCCGGGCGTTTATTATCAAGGAGTACCAACAGAAGCCAATGCCGCTCTTTTTACTTTGGAAAGGTATTGTGCACACCACTTTGCGCTTTCCCGAACACAAATACCTTATTGGGGGCGTGAGCATTAGCAATCAATTCTCCAACTTCTCGAAATCGTTGATGATTGAATTCATGAAGTCTCACTATTGGGATCCGTATGTGGCTCAATATGTGCATCCAAAAAAGGAGTTTAAGGTGAAACTAAAGGATGCAGATAAAGACTTTATTTTCGACGAAACAGAGGCAGATTTGAACAAGTTTGATAAGTTGATCGATGAGGTCGAACCAGGAGAATTACGTCTACCCGTGCTGATCAAAAAATACATCAAACAAAATGCTAAAGTGGTTGCCTTCAATGTGGATCCGCTGTTTAATAATGCAGTAGATGGTTTGATGTACATCCGCATCGCAGACCTCCCTGAAAGTACGGTGAAGCCTGTCATGGAAGAGTTTCAGGCAGAATTGGAGCGCAAATTCACAAATGGGCATTGATGGTCTTACAACGTATTCAGTTTGCCGTTTTCTTCTTTTTCTTAACCTCTATGGTTTATACCCAAGTGACAGTTACAGGCACTTTGGTAGATCAAATTACTGAAGAAGCCTTGGTGGGGGTTTCAGTGTATTACGATGGAACCACTATTGGTACCATTACCGACCAAAACGGCTACTTTGAGTTGTATTCGCGTTCGTCGTTTTCGTCTCCTTTGATTATTAGTTATCTAGGCTATGAGCGTGTCGCTATCAACATCAATGCTTCCACTACCCTTGGAACTTTCAAGCTCAAGCAAAGTGTGGTAGCGCTGCAAGAGGTGGTACTGGAGCCAGACACTTGGAGTAGAGAAAAGAAACTCAACATTTTCCGAAGAGAGTTTTTAGGGCGAACAAATGCTGCCTTAGACTGTAAGATTTTGAACGAGGAAGCCCTTCGTTTCTACTACAACAAAGACGAGCAGAAAATGTATGCCTACGCCAGCGCTCCCATCAAAGTGCAAAACGATTATTTAGGATACATGACTACCTATGATCTGCAAGACTTCGAGATTTCCTTTCGCATCAAAGGAGGTTTGGAGCTTGTTGAGTCTACCTACTATGCTGGTTTTGCCTTCTTGGAAGAACTTTCCGAAAAAACACGTAGAAAGCAATTGCGAAGGAGAAGAGAAACCTATTTGGGATCTACGCTACATTTCATGAGGATATTGTCACAGAAAGAATTGAGTTGGCAAGGATTCAAAGTATTCATCAAGGGAAAGCAAGTACGGCCGAATAGATTCATAGGAATAGAGCGGAAAGAAAATGGGCTTACAAGTGTTCGTTTGGATGAACAACTTGACATTGTATATGGAAGCCAAAATGAAAAGCGCTCAGTATTGAAGATGATCAAGGGTCAGGAATTCTTTATCGACTCCTACGGCAATCACTCGCCCGTAAACAACGTCATGTTTGGCGGATATATGGGCAATCAACGGATTGCCAATTTACTACCACTTAACTTCGATTTAGGCGACAAGTAATTGCTCTTCGACAAAGCGCTGACAATAGGCGCGAATCTCATTGCGCGTTTGGGTGAACGCCTTGTGAATTTCTTTTGGATCATCACTTTTAATTTTTGAGGGATCTGAAAAATTATGGTGAAGTCGAACGGCATCTTTCGCAGGTATGTAAGGGCAGTTTTCGTGTGCGTGATCGCAAACAGTGATGATGTAATGAAAAGGAATGGTTCCCAGATACTCATCAACATGATTCGAAGTATGATTGCTGATATCAATGCCGTCTTCTTTCATAATGGCCACGGCGTTCGGGTTTAATCCATGGGTTTCGATACCCGCGCTGTAAACCTGAGCTACCTCGCTTCCGAAGTGTTGAAGATAGCCATGTGCTATCTGACTTCTACAAGAATTGCCTGTACAGAGTACTAAGATGTTTTTTTTCATGTATTCAATAGTTTATTCAAACGATGGTTAGGCTTCTTCTTTCCAACAAGAGGTTATCAAACCAAACTCCGTTGAGTTGTCCAATGCGCTCTCGAATCCCTACGATTCGAAAGCCGTGTTTTTGATGCAAATGCACGCTGGCTTCATTCTGAGGAAAGATACTGGCCTGCAAAGTCCATATGCCATGCTCTTCACTCGCCGTGATTAAGGCTTCCAACAGTTTCGAGCCTACTCCTTTGTTTCTTGATGCCTGCTTCACGTAGACGCTTACTTCCGCCACACCTTTGTATACTATTCTTTTGGAAGTGGGAGTTAAGGCAGCCCAACCCAAAATCGTTTGTTCTTCATATTTCAAGCGACCAAAAGGCAGATGACCTTTATCCCAATCGTTCCAGCTAGGAGCGCACGTTTCGAAGGTGGCATGGCCAGTGGCAATACCTTCTTCGTAGATGCTGGCCACTGCTGGCCAATCGTTTTTGGTAAAGCTCACAATTACCATTTAGCAGCAACCACTTCCTGGAGTACACGAGCTTTCTTCAACACCTTCCGGAATACCACAAACCTCTTTTGCTTTACAATCTGTGGGTTGCACCGCTAAATTAAAGATCAAGTATTTCGTTTGTATTTCGAAATCGTTAATGAATAGTTGTGCGGTGTGAAAATGGGCATTGCTGTATTCAATGCGAGCAACGGCATTGCGGTTCATCGGTCGCATACGATCCACTTTCGTTAAGATAGAGAGGGCTTTGTAGGCCGACATATGACCTTGTCGTTGTTCGGCAACAGAACCGTCATAGAGCTGTATAATGGTTTCGTCCCAAGCATCTGTGCGCCCCCCGCAATCAACGGCATCTACCTTGATATTTTTAACTTCGGTAATATGATAGCCAGGCGGGACGGTATTACCATTGCTATAGGAGAATACAAGGCTTTTGCCTTGATGCGCTTTGAGTGTGTCTAAAAATTCTGAGGTTTTCATGTGGATGGAGTTAAGATTTACAACGTACCTGAGCCTTGACAAAAAAGTCGTTGAGCAAACGGCGACAGTGATTGAGGCGATCTGGGTCTACGCAGTAGCAAATGCTTTTTCCTTCGATATCGCCTTTGATGATTCCAATTTTCTTGAGTTCGGAAAGATGTTGTGAAACGGTTGCTTGTGCCAAGCCAATTTCAGAAACAATGTCGTTGCAGATACAACCTTCTTGCGTACTGATGTATTGCAAGATAGCCACGCGAGCAGGATGGCCTAAGGCTTTGAATACCTTGGCAATCTCGTTTTGCTGCGGATCGAAAATTTGTGTCTTGGTAATTCCCATTGCTTTTATCTATATATCGCAATATTACGATAATAAAAATATAATTAAAAGCCTAATCTCGAAAAATTAGGCTTTGACAGTCTTAAACAATTAGAACCAAGGCTTTCTTCCTGCCTGATACGTATTGTAAAATTCTTCATCTGACTTGGTCAGATACATGATGCCTTCAACAAGGCCTACCAGGTAAACGATACCGGTAGGGATGCCGCATAAAAACCATCCTAGAATGCTTACCACAAGCATGATTACACCTTCTTTGGTGTAGCCTAATACAAACTTATGGACTCCGGCCCACCCGAGTACGATGCCTAGAATACCTGCGAGTAGTTTTTTGTTCTCATTGCTGTTAAATGCCTCTTTCGCATTTTCGGCGAATTCATTAGCGGTTTCTTTGGCCTCTTCGGCAAATTCCTTGGCGCTGTCTTTGGCTTCTTCTGAGAAGTCCTTTTTTTCTTCTGACATGATGGTTGGCGTTTTTTTGGTTGCTTAATTTACCATTCTAAAGTAGTAAAATATTCGCTTTCAGAGAAATGCAGCGTCTACGGGTTCCCAGAGTTCAATTTTGTTGCCTTCAGGATCTAAGATCCATCCAAATTTTCCATAATCGTAGGTTTCCATTTCTCCCACTACAGTAACACCTTCCTCTGCAAGAACCTTCAAAAGTTCTTCGAGGTTTTCTACTCTGAAGTTCATCATAAATGGCTTGTCACTAGGTTGAAAGTAGGTGGTATTTTCTTCAAAAGGACTCCATTGAGTGGAGGCATCCTTTCCTTCTTTGTCTTTCCACCAGAACGTCCAACCATATTGGTCAGTGGGAATTCCAAGATGATCTTTGTACCAAGTTTTTAGTTGATTTGGGTCCTTACTTTTAAAAAAGAATCCGCCCAATCCTGTCACACGTTTTTTCATAGTGGCTATCGCTTTACGTTTGTTTCATAGATGTCTATCCACGCCGCTGGGGTCATTTTCTGACATAGTTGCCCGATCAACTCGAACGGAATGGTATTCATATTTTTAAATCGAATACAACTTTTGCCCATATCTAATTTGGTTTTGACGTATTTGGGATACTCCCCTACAAACCAATCGTACAATTCCTTTTGTGCATAAATGCCAGAATGGTACAAGGCTACAAAATTCTTTTGCGAGGCAATGCTCATGAAAGGCAGTGGAAGTTTCGGATCGCAGTGATAGCCATCGGGGTAGGTCGAATGTGGTACCACATAACCGATCATACCATAATTCATCTGTTCGTGAAAACCTTCAGGCAAATTCTTGTGGATGGTTTCGCGCAATTGTGTCATCACCGCTTTTCGATCTTCTGGAAGCTCATTGATGTATTGGTCTGGTGTGCTTGCTTTTGATTGCATAGAATTGTTATTTACGTTGAAGAAAGACTGCTGAGAGTAGGGAAATGATAAAGCCAATGATCAACACCGTTGAAGACATAACAAGAAAACTAATAACCGGATTCTGAAAGCCCTCCATACTGGCTTTCAATTCTTTCACCTGTTGTTCTAAAGCTTCGCCACTGTATTCTTCGGCGAGTTGTTCTTGCATATAACCCATATATTCTTGAAAAAAATCTGGATTGATGTACTTCGCATAAACTACATCTAAGATGCCAAAGGCCAGTGCTGTGATTAAGGAAATCAACATGCCCACCAACAATGCTTTACCAAAGGTTAATTTCCCTTGATTCTCATGATCTCTGTAATGCTTGATACCGAAGAATACGAAGAGCAGAGAAAGTACGATGCTCAGGTAACCAAGTACTTCTTGAAGTCCATAATCTACATTTTGGAGAAGTAACCAAGTTCCTAAAAAGAGAACGCTAATGGTAGCAGCACTGTAAAGGCCGTACCTAATAACTGTTTGTTTCATTGTATTAAAGTTAAGAGTTTGAAGCGAATCTAGTTCTCTACTCGAAATGAGAAGTCATACGAAAGTACCAAATCGCAATATTCTCCAGTTTTGGTACTCCTAAAGGGGAAGTATTCGATATTCTTTCGCCTTTTGCAACGCTTGAGTTCGGCGTTTGGCATCTAACTTCACGTATAGATTCGAAACATGCGTTTTCACGGTACTCTCGGAAACAAAGAGTGCTTCTGCAATTTCTTTGTTGGAAAGGCCTTTTGAGAGCTTGAGCAGCACTTCATACTCTCGTTTGCTGATACCCAACTGCTCAATTTTAGCGGCGTCGATGCTTTGAGTTTGAGCTGTTTTTTCGGTATCCGCACGTTTTTTCCGAAGGGCGATACCTATGAACAAAAACACCAATGCTGTAATGGCCAGCGCCCATTCAATGCGAAGGTCGCCAGACATCACCTTGTAGGTATTCAACTGAAAAAGGACCAATAAGGCCACACAAAGTGCTGAAAAAATAAGAATCGTTTTCCTCACTTGCTAAATTTAGCAAAAAGAAGCTTTGATCTTATGTACAATGGTTTGAGCAAGCTTTTCTTTGCTCTCCTTCGTCCAGCCAGCCACGTGCGGTGTAATGAGCACATTGTCTGCCTTGAGTAGGTACTTTAACGGCTTAGGTTTTTTAGGTTTTGATTTCAGTCTGGAAAGAACGCTAGAGCGGTCGACTTCACTTTTATCGAAGAAATTTTCAAAGGAGGCCTTTTCATATTCGAGTACATCAAGGCCTGCACCGAGCACTTTACCTGCTTTTAAGGCTTTTACTAAATCTTTGGTGACAACGGCGCTTCCACGAGCGGTATTGAGCAGCCAAAATGGTTTGGTGAAACTTTCGATAAACTCAGTATTGACCAACCCTATGGTTTCGGGAGTTTGTGGAATGTGCAAACTCACCACATCTACATTCTTTTTGAACTCAAGAATTCCTACTTGACGGGCATGGTCGTCTCCAACGCCGCCCACAATATCATAACAGTAGACTTCCACATCAAATCCTTTGAGTTTTCTGGCAAACGCCTTTCCTGTATTTCCGTAGCCAATGATACCCACCGTTTTTCCATCAAGTTCAACACCTCGGTTCCCTTCCCGATCCCAAATACCTTTTTTGACCTGTTTGTGCGCCTTATTCATTTTGTTGAATAGCGATAGGAGCATACCCAAAGCGTGTTCGCCTACGGCATTTCTATTGCCTTCAGGAGCATTAAAAAGTAGGATTCCTCGTTTTTTGGCAAAGGCCTCATCGATATTTTCCATGCCAGCACCCACACGGGCAATGAATTTTAGGTTAGTTGCTTTTTCTAAAAAGGCTTGATCTACGGGGAAGCGACTGCGGATGACAAGGCCATCATAGCCGCCTATTACTTGTTCTATGGCCTCTTTTGTGGCAGTATATGCTTCGTCATTTTGGAAATCGAGGGCCTGGAGTTCCTCAATCAACAAAGGATGATTGCTATCTACGTGCAGTATTTTCATTAAATCTTCGGGTATTCGGTTTGGGTGCGTTCGTGTTGTATATTCCCGGTATGGGCAGTTTGCAATTTTTCAAATAGGAGGATGTGTACTTCTTCATTGTCTTTAGTAGAAGGATTGTGTTCTACACCTTTAGGCACCACGATAAATTCCCCTTCATTCACTACTTCGGTTCGATCGCGAAATTGCATGTACAAGGTTCCTTTAATTACTTGAAACAGCTCGTCTTCATGTTCATGCTGGTGCCAGACAAACTCTCCTTGAATTTTGGCAAGGATTACTTGCATGTTGTCTACAATGGCTACTTGATGCGGATGCCACTGTTTCTGAAACTTCTCAAATTTTTGGCGGATACTGATGGCTTTCATGACTAGACGTTTAGAATCAGTTTGGCAATCCAGAAATAAATAAGAATTCCAAAAATATCATTACTTGTGGTAATAAATGGTCCTGTTGCGATAGCCGGATCAATGCCACGTTTGTGCAAAAACAAGGGAATAAAAGTTCCGATAAGACCTGCCACCACAATCACCGCAATCAGAGACACTGAAATGGCCAGTGATTTCACCACTTCGCCTTCATAAATCCATACGAATATGAAAAGAACTAAGGCAAGCACAAAACCGTTCAAAGCGGCCAGCATCATTTCTTTGATCAATCGAGTGTTGACACTTCCTTTTAAGTCGTCGTTGGCCAAACCTTGAACGATAATGGCACTGGATTGTACCCCGACATTTCCTGCCATGGCCGCAATCAATGGGGTGAAAAAGAACAATACTGCATTGTCTTTGAAGGATTCTTCGAAGCCACCCATTACTAGAAAGGCACCAATTCCACCAACCAGGCCTAAAAATAACCACGGTAAGCGAGCCCGGGTAAGGTCAATGATGCTGTCGTCAGCTTCTACATCTTGCGTAATACCTGCCGCTAGTTGATAATCTTTTTCTGCTTCTTCTTTGATTACATCTACGATATCGTCAATAGTGATACGTCCCACCAAGCGATGCATCTCGTCTACCACTGGAATTGCCTCTAAGTCGTATTTCGACATTACTTTGGCAACTTCCTCACCCTTGTCGTGGACAGAGACATAGTCGACTTTAGGGATGTAAACATCTCGAATTTGTGCAGTGGTAGAAGTGGTCAATAAGTCTTTGAGAGAAAGTCGTCCTTTGAGTCGCTCCTGATCGTCAACCACATAGATAGAATGAACGCGCGTCACATTTTCGGCTTGAGCGCGCATTTCTTTTACGCATTTCAGTACGTTCCAATTTTCGTTGACACGCACAAGTTCTTTCGCCATCAATCCACCAGCGGAGTCTTCGTCATAACGAAGGAGTTCTACGATTTCTGCTGCATGTTCTTCATCCTCTATCTGCTGGATGACCTCTTCTTGCCGTTCTTCAGGAAGTTCCGCAATGATATCGGCAGCATCATCGGTATCGAGTTCACCAACTTCTTCAGCGATTTCCTTGGAAGAAAGCTGCTCGAGAATTTGATCGCGAACATCATCATCCAGCTCGGTAAGCGTATCGGAGGTGCGTTCGCTATCTAGCAGTTTGAAAAGATAGGTGGCCTCATCGAGATTCAGCTCATTGACGATTTCGGCAATATCGGCGTAGTGCAGATCTGATAAAAGCTCCTGCAGCTGTCCGTCATTGCTGTTATCAATGAGGGTTTCGATTTGCTCGATCAGTTCATCTGTGAGCTTAAAGGGCGTCATTTTCTATCTTTTGGGTTAGCGAGATAAAGTCCTGAACGCTTAGCTGTTCAGGGCGCTGCCCAAAGATAGCATCTTCTTTTAAACTGGGTGAGAGGTTGAAAGTCTTTAAACTATTCCGCAAAGTTTTCCGGCGCTGTTGAAAGGCTTGTTTGACTACTTTGAAAAACAAGTTTTCGTCACAAGGAAGTTGGGTTACTTGTTTTCGTTTCAAACGAAGTACGCCTGATTTGACCTTTGGTGGTGGGTTAAACACATTTTCCGAAACGGTAAAAAGGTATTCTGCCTTATAAAACGCTTGAACAAGAACGGAGAGAATACCGTAGGTTTTACTCCCTGGACGCTCACAAATACGTTCGGCTACTTCCTTTTGGAACATTCCAGAGAACTCAGGTACTTGTGCCCGAAGTTCAAGGACTTTGAAGACTATTTGCGAAGAAATATTATACGGAAAGTTGCCAGTAATGGCAAAAGGACGATCTCCGAAGTGCATGCTCAAATCCTGCTTCAGAAAGTCTTCACTATAAATTTTGCCTTCGAGACTTGGATAGTGCTCTTGAAGATAAGCTACCGATTCTTTATCAATTTCTACTACGTGAACTTCAACAGGCTTTTGTAAAAGGTATTGTGTTAGCATGCCCATTCCTGGGCCGATTTCTAGGACATCTTGGTATCCTTCCAGACTTAGCGTATTAGCAATTTTTTGGGCGATATTATGGTCGGTCAGAAAGTGTTGACCTAGATATTTTTTGGCACGTACCGGACCGCTCATTAGTATTCGCTTATCAGTTCCAATTCGGTACGAAAGGCTACAAATTTACCTGCAAACAATGATTGGCCATCTTGCCGCAGAGCGTCGGCATCTTCCTGATAGTATTGCTCAAGTGTGGCTTTGCTATCTGTTGTGTATTGAATAGAGTAGGTGGTACCACCCATTTCCTCTTTTACCAAGACTTTGACCATTTTGGCTCCAGAAAACTTTCCAGTGGCCATCATGGCAGGTATGTGAATGCGCTGCATCCAATTCATCCACTCGTCGTGTACGTCGTCTTCGACATTTATGGTCACATTATAAATAATCATACGTTCCAATTTATGAGGTAGAGAAGCAAAGGCTCGTCCTTGTCAAATGGGGTTATTTTTTTATGATAACGAAGTCCAAGTTTTTCGAGCAACCGAATCGATCGAGGATTGTCTTCTTGCACAATACCTGCTACCTGAGGCAAATGTAAGGTGGATTTACCAAACTCAAGAAGCGCTGCGCTGGCTTCAAAGGCAAATCCTTGATGTTCGTAGGCGGGTAGTAAGGCGAAGCCAATATCCACTGCCGGGAGTTCTTTTCGATTTACGTATCCGACAATACCAATGGCGGCCCCTGTTGACTTTAGGATAATTTTGTAGTACCCATACCCAAAGTCTTGGTGATGCTTGAGAATGGAAGAACTCAAGTAGGATTCTGCATCTTTTAGACTTTTGATATTTCTGTCAGCAATGTACTTTTTATAGCTTGGGGTATTGAGCAATTCAAGAAAGAAAGGGGCATCTTCCAAGGTGATTTGCTGCACATGAAGCCTAGGCGTTTCTAGAAGCATGGGTTACGGATTGACCTGGTCTCCCCGAAGGCTTCGATACCGCCCACGTGATTCTACGAAGAAAATACTGTCTGGAAAATCAAAGATGATACGTTCATAATGCTGCTGAGCCAAATCTGGCTCATCGAACACTTCTTCATACAATTTGGCCAGTTCAAAATGTGCGTCATCTGCTAAAAAACCCGTGCCGTAAAACTCGATGATCTTTTTGTAATTGAAGCGCGCCTTATCAAAAGCACCCACCTTAGCGTGAAGTGCAGCTTGCTTCAAAAGTGCTTCATCTTCAATGGCTTCGCCTTTGTGATTCTGCAAAATGTCTTCCAATAAAATGATGGCTTGTGTGTGTTTTCTTTGGAACGCCAACAAATCGGCCTTGGCATAGGTTTTCAAAGCCGTCAAGGTAGAATCTTGAAAGGCATTGTCGGAGATCAAAAGTTTTAATTGCAAGGCGTCATTGGCAATAAGTTGCGAAGTAGACGATTTCAATACTTTTAATTGTGTTTCCGCCCACTTGAAGTCTCCTTTGAAGTAGCTTGTCTGCGCTACTTTAAAACGCGCTTGTTGCCCGATTACATCATTCTTAAGGTCTTTCTGAATTTGTGAATAATAAATGAGGGCTTGATTGAACTTCTCGTCAAAGACTAAAATATCTGCTAGCGCCATTTTGGCCTGCGCCTTTTGAAAACGAGACATCGGATTGTTCAACAGATCTTTTAATTGCGAAATGCTTTGATTCACTTCGTTTTTGGTAAATGCCAAGAATTTCGCATACATAATTTGTAGTCCTGCCGTTTGCTCGCCCAATCCGTAGGTAGTAAACAATCGTTGAAATTCTTCGTCGATCTCCTTGATCTGTCGTGCTTCTAGATTGTCAATCTGAAGCTCCAGTTTGTTTTGATACCCCCATAGTTTGGTTTCTGGATCTTGTGCCTGTTCAATGACAAAATCGAGAATAGTTAACGCAATGGGATCTTGTTCTTCTTTGGCAATCCGCGCCAATTCTTGAAAAGGCTGAAGTGATGGGGCCTGACTCCTGTTAAACAAGGCGCGTTCTTGCATGAAGGCTTGCCTGTATTGTTTTTGTTGGGCAAAGAGCCAACTGAGCATTTCGTTGTAAATGGGATTGGCGTCTTCCTGTAATTTTTTGAGAATGGTTTTCCGCAACAGCGTATTATTCTCGTCGTCGGGATCGTCTGAGATAAATTGTCCCAAATTGCGCTGCACAGTTGCTGTGTAAGCCAAATTGGTTCGAAGTAAGTTCAGGTAGCTGTCAAACATCTGTTCTACATCACCTTTTTCACCGTAAATCCTGGCAATCTGAATATTGTAATTCAACGAAGGATTTAGTTTCATGGCATAATCGTAGGTTTTCAGAGCCCAGTCGAGCAAACTATAGCGCTGAAACGTGTTGCCGATCAGTCCACCTAGATTCGGGTTTATATCCAAGAGACCAATGGCCTCTTTGTAATTCTTTTCGGCAGTTGCTAGGTCGTCTTGCAACTGAAAGTTGTACCCGCGAAGTACCCAAAGTTGGGGTGGATAGACTTTGGTTTGTAGTTTAATAGCCAATAAGGCTTCTGCTTGGTCATAAGCCTGCAGTTGCTGGTGGCATTGTACCAGACGTTCGAGGTAACTAAAGTTTCGTGGATTTTGTGCGTAGAGCTTCTGATAGCTCAGTTGCGCTTTTTCAAATTCACCTTTATCAAAGTATTGCTTCGCCAGAGCTTCCGTTTGCCCGTAGGCTTGAAGGGCGAACAAAACGAGTATGGTGATGATGAACCGCATGCTGATTGAAATTAATCAAAGATACGTTTTGCGCCTCAATATGATTGTGAAAGCTTTGTGAAACTCGGTCTAAGGGTTGAGGATCTTATCTTTTTGATATTGATGCCAAATACTTACGAAACGATCTAGCAATATTTGGGAATTTTCGTCTACTGATGATTGAACCTGTAAATTCATCTTTAAGGTGATTAAGGGTGTCCACTGGTAGTCATCTTGCAAAAGGATGTATTTTGCATCAAAATACCCACCTACGGTAGTGCTGCCATCTATGGTGATTTGACGAGTCTGATCGATCAAGATAATGGCTTCAGCATTTTGGCCGAGTGCGTTTTTGTAAAGGGTATTGGAATTGAGAGTATTTGTAGAGGACTCGAAGTGGATTTGTATCTTTTTCTCTGCTGCTTGCTGCTTTACACTCTTAACAAAGTTACTGGCAGCATCCAAACTCTTCTTTGGTCCGCGAAAGAGTACATAGATCGCTTCTGGATTGGTTGTGGCTGGAGCTTTGACTATTTGTTTAGGGCCGCAGCTTACAAGTACTATATTTATGAAAAGTAAGAAAAGTGGTTGTTTCAAGATCAAAGTGTAAATGTTCAATTCGTAAAAATAGTAAAATGAACAAGGAACAAGTTTTTCTTAAAACAGTAAGCCCGGCGAATAACCGGGCATACCAACCAATACCAATACAATGATGTAGCTATTAATCAATAAACACTCGAAAGTGTAGATATTGTATTGGGTTTTTTTGAACCTGCCTTAATTCTTGGCAAGTTGACTATTGTCGTATTCAACCTTTGTGAGAAAGGATGCTAAAATTTGTTTGTTTGCGATGGCTACAGATTCTTTGACCGCGACATTCATTTTAATGCCGTCTTCTACGCTTTTCCAGGTGTAATCTTTGGTCAATGAAAAGTATTTCACTGCAAAATCTCCACCTACGTTGGTACTACCATCGATGAGGTGTTGCTTCGTTTGATCTACCAAGATGATGTAGTCTGCACCAGCATCTAGTGCCAATTGAAAAATCTGATTGCCAAGATTTGGAGAATCTGCTACGTGGAAAGCAGCTTTGATTCCTTCTGCTTCGAACTGATTGCCGAAAGATTTTCTGAAATTTTCAAAGTGGGGTTGAACCGTTTTCGAACCTCGGAAAATGACGAATACCTTTTCAGGCTTTGAATCATTATTGTTTTCGATGGAATTTGCAAAAGTAAACTGAAGTGCAGTTAGCACAGCTAGGGCGCTTAGCAGCGCATTTCGGAGTAATTTCATTGTAATAGTTTAAGATTTGGGCATGCCTAACTTATAAAACAAATCCAAAATCTCAACGAAGCGTCGTATATTTTCGACGAACTACACAATATTTGCAGAATCTGACCTTAAATTCTTACAAAAAGAATTAGTCAATCCACTCAAAACCAGCATACGGGACTAAGACCTCAGGTACTTTAATGCCTTTTTCTGTTTGATAATTTTCTAGAATACCAGCCAAAACTCTTGGCAATGCCAACGAACTTCCGTTCAGGGTGTGCGCCAGGCTTTTGCTGCCCTTATTGTCCTTAAATCGCAATTTCAAACGGTTGGATTGAAACGTTTCAAAATTAGACACAGAGCTAATCTCCAACCAACGATCTTGAGCGGTAGAGAACACTTCAAAATCGTAGGTCATTGCTGCGGCAAAGCCCAAATCGCCCCCGCAGAGTCGCAAGATGCGATAGGGAAGTTGCAATTCAGCGAGTATTTCTTTTACATGTGCCACCATGCCGTCCAGAGCTTCATAGGATTTATCCGGGTGTTCCACACGAACAATTTCTACTTTGTCAAATTGATGCAGGCGGTTCAGTCCGCGCACATGTGCGCCATAGCTACCAGCTTCTCTTCTAAAACAAGGCGTATAAGCCGTGCAGGTGATGGGTAAGTCTTTTTCCGCCACCATTTCATCACGGAAAAAATTAGTGACTGGCACCTCGGCCGTTGGTATCAAATACAAGT